>CANKWG010000080.1 GCA_947487325.1 Oxalobacteraceae bacterium
CGCGATCTGCCGGTGCCCGGGCGCGAGCTGCAGGGCGTTCACTATGCAATGGAATTCCTGCCTCAGCAAAATCGCGTGAATGCCGGTGACAAGCTCAAGGAACAGATCATGGCCACTGGCAAGCATGTGATCGTGATCGGCGGCGGCGATACGGGTTCCGATTGTGTGGGTACTTCCAATCGCCATGGCGCGGCCTCGGTTATTCAATTCGAGTTGCTGCCCCAGCCACCCGAAGTCGAAAACAAGCCATTGGTTTGGCCCTATTGGCCCACCAAGCTGCGCACCTCGTCGTCGCATGAAGAGGGTTGCGAACGTGATTGGGCTGTGGCCACCAAACGCCTCGAAGGCAAGAATGGCAAGCTTGAAAAGCTGATCGCTGCTCGCGTGGAGTGGAAGGACGGCAAGATGCAGGAAGTGCCAGGCTCGGAGTTCGAGCTCAAGGCTGATCTGGTTCTGCTGGCCATGGGCTTTGTTTCGCCCGTCAGCACGATCATCAGTGCCTTTGGTATCGACAAGGATGCCCGCGGCAATGCCAAAGCCACCACCGATGGCGAAGGCTGCTATCAGACCTCCGATCCTCAGGTTTTTGCGGCCGGTGATATGCGTCGCGGTCAGTCGCTGGTGGTGTGGGCCATACGCGAAGGTCGGCAGTGCGCGCGCGCTGTTGATGAATTTCTGATGGGTGCTTCGGTGCTGCCGCGCTGAGCCAGCCTCACGGTTACTCCCAATAAATGCCCGCTTGCGGGCATTTTCTTTTTCCAATGTTATTCTTCGTTGCCGTTGAATTGCGACCGGAAATTGTTCGGCTTGCACTACAATTCTGTTTCATCCTATTTTTATTCGCCCGTGCCCAACCTCGTCGACATTCGTGATCTGCACTTCGGCTATGGCGATCGACCGATCCTGTCTGGTCTGACCATGCAGTTCCCGCGAGGGAAAGTGATTGCGATCATGGGTGGCTCCGGCTCGGGTAAGACGACGGTACTGCGACTCATTGGCGGCCAGTTGCGGGCACAGTCGGGCAGCGTCACCGTCGAAGGTCAGGAAGTATCGTCGCTCAGCCTGGATGGCATGTATCGCATGCGCAGGCGCATGGGCATGCTGTTTCAGCACGGCGCGTTGTTCACCGATCTGTCGGTCTTCGACAATGTGGCGTTTCCCTTGCGCGAAAATACGTCCCTCCCCGAGGTGATGATTCGTGACCTGGTTCTGCTCAAGCTTCATGCAGTCGGTCTGTCGAATGCCGCGTCACTCAAGCCCGCTGAGATCTCCGGCGGCATGGCCAGACGCGTGGCTCTGGCCAGAGCGGTCGCATTGGATCCACAGCTGATCATGTATGACGAACCCTTTGCGGGCCTCGATCCGATTTCCATGGGCGTGATCGCCAACCTGATACGCAAGCTCAACGATGCGCTGGGATCGACAACCATTTTGGTTTCACATGATGTGCATGAATCTTTCTTGATCGCAGATTATGTGTACTTTCTTTCGCAGGGTCGCATCGTCGCGCATGGCTCGCCGGCGCAGATGAAGGCCTCGGATGATCCTTATGTGAAGCAATTCGTTCATGCAGAGGCAGATGGTCCGGTACCGTTTCATTATCCCGGGCGCTCGATTACCGAGCAGCTCGGCATGGAGGAGCGCTCATGATCCTGGACGGACTGGCCCGCATCGGCAGCAACGTGCGACTCGGTCTTGCGGCACTAGGTGTGTCAGCGCGCACATTTTTTACACTGGTGGTCGCTTCAGGTTCGCTTTGGCGCAGGCCGCGGCTCGTCAGCGATCAGGTGCATTTCATCGGTAACTATTCGCTGGTGATCATCGCTGTTTCAGGTTTGTTTGTCGGTTTCGTGCTGGGTTTGCAGGGGTACTACACCCTCAACAAATACGGCTCCGAGCAGGCGTTGGGTTTGCTGGTCGCTTTGTCTCTGATTCGCGAACTGGGACCGGTCGTCACCGCCTTGTTGTTTGCCGGTCGTGCCGGTACGTCGCTGACGGCTGAGATCGGTCTGATGAAAGCTACCGAGCAGCTGAGTGCCATGGAGATGATGGCGGTCGATCCCATGCGTCGGGTATTGGCGCCGCGCTTCCTAGCGGGCGTGATTGCCATGCCGGTGCTGGCCGCTATTTTCAGTGCTGTGGGTGTGTTGGGCGGTTATATTGTCGGGGTGCGACTGATTGGTGTGGATGAGGGCGCTTTCTGGTCCCAGATGCAGTCGGGTGTGGATGTCTGGGCGGATGTGGCTAACGGCGTGATCAAAAGTGCCGTGTTTGGCGTGGCGGTGACCTATATCGCCCTCTATGAAGGTTATTGTGCGGCGCCGACCCCCGAAGGAGTGGCGCGAGCCACCACACGCACGGTCGTGATTGGTTCATTGATGGTGCTGTGGCTGGACTTCCTGCTGACTGCGCTAATGTTTTCCTGAGGCAAAGATGCAACGCAAATCTCTCGATATCTGGGTGGGGCTGTTCGTGCTGCTGGGGGCACTCGCCGTGATGTTTTTGGCGCTCAAGGTGGGCAACATGAGCTCGATGAGTTTCGGGCCGAGCTACACAGTCATTGCGCGTTTTGACAACATTGGCGGCCTCAAGCCGCGCGCACCCGTCAAGAGTGCCGGCGTGGTGGTGGGACGTGTGGAGTCCATCGTCTTTAATGACAAGACTTTTCAGGCGCAGGTGACGATTCGGATGCAGGGTGAGGTTCAGTTTCCCAAGGACAGTTCGGCAAAGATTTTGACTTCCGGTTTGTTGGGTGAGCAGTACATTGGTATAGAGCCGGGCGGTGACGAGAAAAATTTTGCAGAGGGCGATCGCATCAAGAGCACGCAATCAGCCATCGTGCTGGAAAATCTCATCAGCCAGTTCTTGTTTAGCAAGGCAGCTGATAGCAGCGCTGAGGGGAAAAACAAGTGACAACGCCTAAGACCATCATCCGATGGGTGAGCATTGCGCTGATGGCGCTATTGCTCACTGCTTGTGCCAGCATACCCCCAGGCTCCACAGCGGATCCGCGCGATCCGTTCGAGCGCTACAACCGCGCGATGTTCAGCTTCAACAAGGCGGTCGATGACAAGGTACTCAAGCCCGTCGCGACAGGCTATACCGATGTAATTCCGGACCTGATCCGCACCGCCATCGGTAATTTTTTCGGCAATATTGGTGATGTATGGACTGCGGTGAATAATTATCTGCAGGGGAAGCCCCGTGAGGGCACCAGCGATGTGGCGCGCGTGGTACTGAACTCGACGTTTGGAATTGTCGGGCTGATTGATGTGGCCACGCCGGCGGGTTTGGTTCAGCACGAGGAAGATTTTGGTCAGACGCTGGGTGTCTGGGGCGTGAAATCAGGCCCCTATCTGATTTTGCCGATTTTGGGTTCCAGTACGGTCCGCGATGGCTTGGCCCGACCTGTGGATTTGTATGCGGATCCGATCACTCAGATCGACAGTGCTGGCGTTGAGAACAGCCTCAGGGCGATGCGTCTCGTGGATGATCGTGCTACTTTGCTGTATTCCACTCGCATGATGGAAGACGCGGCGCTAGACCCTTATCTATTCGTTCGCGATGCTTATTTGCAGCGGCGCGAGAGCCGCGTCAGAGATGGCAAGTCAGACTAGTTAGTTCCGGCTGCTGTGACGGTGTTGCAACGAACTTTGGCGATTTGTGACCGCTTTGGTTATGATCTGCTCATGACCCGTAGTTCCGATGGGCTTTTAATCCCGATATTGCCAATAAGCCATGAAATTTTTTAGAGCGCTACCTGCCTTTTTTGCCCTGTTTTTTCTTTTCGTTGCCGCGAGTGCGAATGCGCAGCAGGAAGCGCCAGATGCCCTAGTCAAGCGGATTAGCCAGGAGATCTTAGATTTGGCGAAAACCGATCAGCAAATACAGGCCGGTAACCAGCAGCGCATCATGGAAGTGGTGCAGTCCAAAATTATTCCCCACATCAATTTTCAGCGCATGACGGCGATGGCCTCAGGCCGCTTCTGGCGCGAGGCTACGCCAGAACAACAGGCAGCATTGACCAACGAATTCCGGTTGCTACTTATCCACACCTACTCGGGCGCGATCACCCAGATTCGTAATCAGAAACTGGATTTCAAACCCTTGCGTGCAGAGCCGGACGAAACGGAAGTTGAGGTGCGTTCCAGCGTTGTGCAGCCCCGCGGAGAGGCCATGCAGCTCAATTATCGGCTTGAGAAAACAGCGACTGGCTGGAAGATTTATGACGTCAATATTCTTGGCGCCTGGTTGGTGGAGACTTACAAAGGGAGCTTCGCTACCGAGATCAACAAAGGTGGCATTGATGGCCTGATCAAGACGCTGGCAGATCGCAATCGCCGGCTGGCGGTGGTTCCTCCAAAGCCTCCAGCAGGAAAAAGCTGACGCATGGCATATTTTCCTACCTCATTAACGATGCAGGATGCGGCCAGCAGTCTGCAGCCGGGGTTGGATGCGATTCGTGGCGGTTCTGCCGACATCGATTTGTCGCGTATGGAGCGATTTGATTCGGCGGCAGTGGCGGCCTTGTTGGTATGGCGGCGCGCGGCACAGTCGGTAGGCCTTTCTATGCGCATAGCGAGTGTTCCCCCGGGTCTTCAGAGCCTCGCAGATTTGTATGGTGTGGCTGAGCTACTGAAAGACTGAGCTTCAGGTACGCATTAGTTCAATCAAGCCGGAAATGTTTGAGGGCGAAAAATGATACCAAGCCCCTGATTTTCCTAGGCTTCGCTGCTCACAGCCACGGCGGCTTACGATCAAACCGAGATTTATTCGGCTTCTCCCCAAGTTACCGTTACCACTCGGAAAATCCCCTATAATCAATGACTTTGCGCCGCCACTGGGCGGCGCGTTGCATTTTCACCTTTCCTGCCACCATGGCCGCCATCCAGATTGATCATGTCAAAAAGCGCTTCGGCACCCTGCAGGCGCTGGGCGGTGTATCGCTCGAGATTGCTGAAGGCGAGTTCTTTGGCTTGTTGGGCCCCAACGGCGCCGGCAAAACGACCCTGATTTCCATCATCGCCGGGCTCTCTCGCGCCGATGAAGGTCGGGTGAGCATTCATGGCCATGATGTCGTCTCTGACTACCGTCATGCGCGCCAATGCATTGGTGTTGTGCCGCAGGAGCTGGTCTTTGATCCTTTCTTCACCGTTCGTGAAACGCTGCGCATGCAGTCCGGCTACTTCGGGATTCACGACAATGATGCCTGGATTGATGAGGTGATGCACAACCTCGACCTCACGTCCAAGGCCGACAGCAATATGCGCTCCTTGTCTGGCGGGATGAAGCGCCGCGTGCTGGTTGCGCAGGCGCTGGTACACAAGCCACCCGTCATCATGCTGGATGAGCCGACAGCGGGTGTGGATGTGGAATTGCGACAGACCTTGTGGAATTTCATCGGCCGTCTCAATCGCGAAGGTCACACCGTGGTACTGACGACGCACTATCTGGAAGAGGCGCAGGCCTTGTGCAATCGCATCGCGATGCTCAAGGCCGGCAAGGTGGTGGCGCTGGATTCCACCGCTGCGCTGATTCGCCGGATCTCAGGTTCTCAACTGGTGGTACGCCTTGCCGAAGGCAGCCTGCCGCCCTCTCTCGCGCATCTAGTGTCCCACCCCGAGAATGCAGCGCCCCAAGGGCAGTACACCTTGCGCGTGAATCACCATGAAGAGGTCGAGCCGATGCTGGCTGAGTTGCGCACGTCGGGCGCGAAGCTCGAAGATATGCAGTTGCATCAGGCCGATCTTGAAGATGTGTTCATCCAGATCATGGGCAAATCATCATGACCGGCTTTCAGACGCTGTTTTACAAGGAGCTGCTGCGCTTCTGGAAGGTGGCCACGCAGACACTGACAGCGCCCATTGTGACAGCGATGCTGTATCTGCTGATCTTCGGTCATGTGCTGGAGGCGCATGTGCAGGTTTTTCCCGGCGTGTCCTACACTGCGTTTCTCGTGCCGGGTCTGGTGATGATGAGCGTCTTGCAAAATGCATTTGCGAATTCATCGTCATCGCTGATTCAATCCAAGATCACGGGCAATCTGGTGTTCGTGTTGTTGGCGCCTTTGTCGCACTGGGAGCTCTACGGCGCTTATGTTTTGGCGGCGATGGTGCGCGGTCTGGCGGTTGGCGCTGGCGTGTTTCTGATCACGGTCTGGTTTGCAAAGCTCTCGTTCGTGGCCCCGCTCTGGATACTGCTGTTTGCGCTGCTGGGCGCCGCAATTCTGGGCACCATGGGTCTGCTGGCGGGAATCTGGGCTGAAAAATTCGATCAGCTGGCGGCCTTTCAGAACTTCCTGATTGTGCCGGCGACTTTCCTGGCGGGTGTGTTTTACTCGGTGCATTCGCTGCCGCCTTTCTGGCTGGCGGTCTCGCATGCGAACCCGTTTTTTTATATGATCGATGGCTTCCGTTATGGTTTCTTTGGCCACTCGGATGTGCCGCCCACGACCAGTTTGCTGATCGTATTAAGCTTTCTGGTGGTATTGGCGGGTCTGGCGATCAGGCTGCTCAAGCGTGGCTACAAACTGCGTCACTAATACAAACCCATTCATTTTTGTAAAAGGCAAAATCATGCTGCCCACACCTGAACGCATTAAAGATTACATCGCCAGCGGCCTTGAGTGCACGCATCTGGAAGTCGAAGGCGACGGCCAGCATTTCAGTGCATTGATCGTTTCGCCCGCCTTTACAGGTAAGCGACTGATACAGCGTCACCAGCTCGTCTACGCGGCACTCGGTGACCGCATGCGTGAAGAAATTCACGCGTTGTCGATGAAAACGCTCACTCCGGAAGAACATCAGTCGTAATGGACAAGCTCAGTATCACGGGCGGCAAGCGACTGTCCGGTGACATCACCATCTCCGGCGCGAAGAATGCGGCCTTGCCCATTTTGTGCGCGGGATTGCTGACGGCCGACACGCTTGCGCTGGCCAATGTGCCTAGGCTGCAGGACGTGGCCACCATGCAGAAGCTGTTGCGGCAGATGGGTCTGTCCATCGAGGAAAAAGGCGATCTGCTCGAATTGTGTGGCCGAGATATTCACAGTCCCGAAGCGCCGTATGAAATGGTCAAGACCATGCGTGCATCGATTCTGGTGCTGGGTCCGTTGCTGGCGCGTTTCGGCGAAGCGAAGGTTTCGCTGCCGGGGGGGTGCGCGATTGGTTCGCGTCCGGTAGATCAGCACATCAAAGGCTTGCAGGCCATGGGTGCGGAGATCCTGATCGAGGCCGGTTACATCCATGCGCGCGCAAAAAAATTGCGGGGCACTCGTATCGTGACCGACATGATCACCGTGACTGGTACGGAGAATTTGATGATGGCCGCTGCGCTGGCCGACGGCGAGACCGTACTTGAAAACGCAGCGCGTGAACCGGAGGTCACCGATCTTGCCAATCTGCTGGTTGCAATGGGCGCAAAGATTGAAGGCATAGGCAGCGATCGTTTGTGTATTACCGGTGTGCCTGCACTGCATGGTGCGAGCCATGCGGTCATTGCGGATCGAATTGAGACGGGTACTTTTTTGTGTGCGGTCGCAGCGGCAGGCGGCGATGTGGTGCTGCGACATACGCGAGCTGATCTGCTGGATGCTGTCGTCGACAAATTGCGCGAGACTGGCGCGGTACTGACCTCGGGTGACGACTGGATTCGCTTACAGATGGCGGGTCGACCGAAGGCCGTGGGTTTTCGCACCACGGAATATCCCGGCTTCCCGACGGATATGCAGGCGCAGGTTATGGCGCTTAATTGCATTGCCGAGGGCAGCAGTCGTATCATCGAAACCATTTTCGAGAACCGCTACATGCACGTGCAGGAGCTCAATCGTCTGGGCGCGGCGATTGAAATTGATGGGCACACCGCGGTCGTTCAGGGCGTATCTCGTCTGATCGGCGCACCCGTGATGGCCACGGACTTGCGGGCTTCTGCGTCACTGGTGATCGCTGGCCTCGCCGCCGAGGGAACGACGCTGATCGACAGGATCTATCATCTGGATCGCGGTTATGACCGCATGGAAGTGAAGCTTTCCGCGGTGGGTGCTGACATACAGAGAATTCGATAATGAACCAAATGCTGACGCTGGCGCTTTCCAAGGGGCGCATCTTCGACGAGACCTTGCCGCTGCTCGAAGCGGCCGGCATACACGTGACCGAAGATCCCGAGAAATCGCGCAAGCTGATTCTGCCAACCAGTGATCCGCAGTTGCGTGTCGTGATCGTGCGCGCTTCCGATGTGCCGACGTATGTGCAGTATGGGGCGGCAGATTTTGGCGTTGCGGGCAAAGACGTACTGCTCGAGCACGGCGGTGAAGGCTTGTATCAACCCGTCGATTTGCAGATCGCCAAATGCAGAATGTCGGTGGCAGTACATTCAGGTTTTGATTACGCCAGTGCCGTGCATCAGGGCGCACGTTTGCGCGTCGCCACCAAGTATGTGCAGGTCGCCCGCGAACACTTCGCCGCCAAAGGCGTGCATGTGGATCTGATCAAACTGTACGGGTCCATGGAGCTTGGTCCGCTGGTGGGTTTGTCGGACGCGATTGTCGATCTGGTTTCGACCGGCAGTACGCTGCGCGCCAACAATCTGGTCGAGGTGGAGCACATCATGGAGATTTCATCGCGACTGGTCGTGAATCAGGCAGCGCTCAAGCTCAAGCGCGAAAAATTGCAGCCCATCATTGATGCCTTTGCCAAGGCATCGCTTCGTGAAAAATAGAACTATGTCCGTTGTCATACGCCAGCTCGATTCCGCCGATCAGGACTTTCAAGCCAGATTGATGGCCGTGCTTGCTTTCGAGGCTTCAGAAGATGAAGCCATCGATCGCGCTGCTGCCAGCATCATTGCCGATGTGCGGCAGCGCGGCGACGCCGCTGTGCTTGAGTACACACAGCGTTTCGATCATGTCACTGCCACCAGCATGGCAGCGCTCGAGATTCCACGTGCGGCATTACAGGCTGCGCTAGCCAGTCTCGCGCCCGAGCGACGCTCTGCATTGATAGAAGCGGCAGACCGCGTGCGCAGCTATCACGAGCGGCAAAAGCAATCCTGTGGCTCGGATGGTTTTGCATTTACCGAAGATGATGGCACCATCCTCGGACAAAAAGTCACACCGCTGGATCGTGTTGGCATTTATGTCCCGGGTGGCAAAGCGGCTTATCCGTCATCAGTGCTCATGAATGCGATTCCTGCCAAAGTCGCCGGCGTGGCCGAGGTCATCATGGTCGTGCCCACCCCCGACGGGGTGCAAAATCCGCTGGTGCTGGCCGCTGCAGAAATCGCCGGTGTCGATCGTGTGTTTACCATCGGCGGTGCGCAGGCCGTTGCTGCGCTCGCTTATGGCACGCACACCATTCCGCAGGTCGACAAGATCGTCGGCCCCGGTAATGCCTATGTCGCGGCCGCCAAGCGCCGGGTGTTCGGTGTGGTGGGT
>CANKWG010000081.1 GCA_947487325.1 Oxalobacteraceae bacterium
ACGTCGCCATAGCTGGGCGACGTTACTTGCTGCGAAGCGGCCAAGAGGCTTTCGAGACAGCGGTTGAAAAAATCGGGCCGTGGTCGATTGCCGCTCTGCTCTTGACGCTGGTATTGCTGTTTGCATTTCAGGGTCAGGCCATCATTCGACAGCCGTTAGTGATTGCGCTCTTGGCAGTACCGATTCTAATTCAGGTATTTTTTAATTCAGCACTGGCCTACTGGCTCAATCGCAAGCTGGGCGAATCACATAGCGTGGCTTGCCCTTCCGCGCTGATTGGCGCATCGAATTTTTTCGAGTTGGCCGTGGCGGCGGCGATCAGTCTGTTCGGTTTTGAATCCGGTGCGGCGCTGGCGACCGTCGTGGGTGTGCTGATTGAAGTGCCCGTCATGCTACTGGTGGTACACATCGTAAACCGCAGCCGCAACTGGTATGAGCAGGGTGCGCATTCAGTGGCAACATCCGAAGCAACCAAACCGTAAGTGGCGCGAACAATCATTCAGACGATCGTTAAGACCAACGTGCAAACAGCCGCTCAGGCCAGTTTAACGCGTGCGAGTGCCGGAAACTGAATGGTGAAGTTGCTACCCTTGCCAGCTTCTGACTCGACGCGTAGCTGCGCGTCATGGCGTGCCAGCACGTGCTTGACGATCGCAAGCCCCAGACCGGTACCTTGCGTTTCGCGAGACCGACCTTTATCAACACGATAAAAGCGCTCGGTCAGGCGCGCGATATGCTCTGGCTTGATACCGATACCGGTATCGCTGACTGAGCAGCAAGGGCCTTGTACACTTTCAAACCAACGTATCGTGATGTCGCCACCTTCCGGGGTGTAACGCACAGCATTGGACACCAGATTCCCGATCGCACTGCGAAGCTCGTCATGACTCCCTTTGAGTCGCGGTCCGTTGAACTCCAGACTGACTTTGTGTCTACCCGCAGACAATGCCTCACCTTCGGCACGCACCTGCTCCAGCAGTCTGTGCATATCGAGTACTTCTTCACGAACTGGAAAATCCAGTGACTCCAGACGGGTGAGTACCAGCATGTCATCCACCAGATTTTGCATGCGCTGCCCTTGATCAACCATGAGCTCCAGATGTCGGGCGCGCGTCTGCGGATCAAGATCGGGCTGCATGTGAGCGATTTCGAGAAAGCCGTTGATGACGGTGAGAGGCGTTCGTAATTCATGCGATGCATTCGCGATGAAATCACGACGCATCTGCTCTATCCTGTCCACATCCGTCACATCATGCGTGACCAGAATCTGACGCCGGTTTTCGAAGGGGATGAGGCGAACAATTAACTTGCGCTCATCCAGTTTCAGCGTGAGCGGCTCATCGTAACGTCCGAGAATAATGTAATCAATGAATTCAGGGCTGCGTACCAAGTTGGTGACACGCATACCCTTGTCCTTGGCCATGCTGAGCCCGAGATGTTGCTCGGCAACCGGATTGCACCATTCAAGGAAGAGAACGTCATCCATGATGACGACACCATCAGGTAGCTGGCTCATCGCCAGACGAAAACGAGACAGCCATTCAGCCAGCTCATTGCGACTGCGCTCGTCATCACGACGCAAGCGGTACAGCTTGGCAAAGATCTCTGTCCAGGCTCCCCAGCCATCGCCCAAGCGAACTTCCTCAGGCTGGTCAAGCCAGAGAGACAGCTGGTACATATGCCGCAGCTGCATGATCACCAGCAGTGTGAGCACAACCAAAGAGATGGCAAGGCCGATGGTCAAGTTCCACAAAGACCAGCCAGCCAGTCCGGCACCCCAAATCAGTATGAACCGAACAAATACCGGAATCCAAAACAACGAGCGAGGCGTCATGCAAAAAAGGAATTATTTCTCAGAAAGCATGTAGCCTACACTACGTACGGTCTTGATGAGGGAATCGGCCCGACCGAGGGCCTTGCGAAGCCGCAAGATATGGACATCCACCGTTCTCTCTTCCAGAACGGCATGATCGCCCCAAACTTTGTCGAGCAGCTGGCCACGGGTGAAGACTCTTTCGGGATGCGCGATCAGGAATCTGAGCAGCTTGAATTCGGCGTGGCCGATTTCCACTGGCTCATCATCGATGCTGACCCGACAGCTCACCGGATCGACGGTCAGCGGCCCAGCCTTCATCGCGAGCTCGGCATGCTCGGGCATTTTGCGGCGTATGAGGGCCTTGATACGGGCGGTCAGCTCGCGCGGAGAAAAAGGTTTGGTGATGTAATCATCGGCGCCCTGATCGAGCCCCGCGACCTTGTCCTCTTCCATGCTTTTTGCGGTCAGCATGATCACAGGCAGCGTGTTGAAATTACGATCGCTGCGGATACGGGACAATAACTTCAGCCCTGACTGATCAGGCAACATCCAATCCAGCAGAATCAGCTGAGGACGTTTGTTCTGAAGATAAGTCCAAGCATCTGCCGTGTTGTGTACGGCATCCACTGCCCAGCCAGCCCCCTTCAGCGAAAAGGAGACCAACTCGACGATGGGAATCTCGTCTTCAACGATCAGGATCGTGGGTTCGGTGATGGCCATAACCTCAGTGACTTACCATGCACGGCCGTTTATAGGGCCGATTAGTGGGCCGATTAGAGGGACTCTTGCTGAGAAGACGCATAGTCGGTGTGGCGAATATCCTTGCCTCCCACGATGTAGATCACGTACTCGGCAATGTTTTTGGCATGATCACCAATACGTTCGATAGCCTTAGCGACCCACAGCGTGTCAAGTGAAGCAGAAATAGTGCGTGGATCTTCCATCATGAAGGTGACGGCGTTACGCATCACAGCACGGTATTCGATATCGATTTCCTCATCACCCAGAATCAAGCGCGTTGCCTGCTTTTCATCCAGACGAGCAAATGCGTCCAGTGCGCCATGCAATTGACGACCCGCGGAAGAAGCCATGACGCGCACTGTCTCTTCATGGGCGATCGGTACCGCACCACGCTCATTCAAGGCGCGCGCGGCACGGGCAATTTTGGTCGCCTCATCACCAATACGCTCGAGATCCGTAATGATCTTGATCGTGGCCATCACAGTCCGCAAATCATTCGCAGCCGGTTGCCGCTTGACGATCAAATGACTACAAGCGTCATCCAGCTGAACCTCGAGGGTGTTCACTTCCTCGTCGGTAGCCTTAATACGCGCGGCTTCCTTGACATCAAGCGTCCGAAAACAAAGCATCGCATCATGGAATTGCTTTTCTACGAGTCCACCCATCTGCAGGACCCGCGAGCGAATCGCCTCAAGATCGAGCTCGTATTGTCTGGAAGAGTGTTCGTTTGGCATAGCGGTCTCCGTGGCATCAACCGAAACGACCGGTGATGTAGTCCTGCGTTTCTTTTTTGCTGGGGTTCAGAAAAATCTTATCGGTCTCACCGAACTCTACCAGTTCTCCCAAATACATGTACGCAGTGAAATCCGAGCAGCGTGCTGCCTGCTGCATATTGTGCGTGACGATGGTAATTGTGTAGTCTTCCTTGAGCTCGCTGATCAGCTCTTCAATCTTGACAGTGGAAATCGGATCCAGCGCCGAAGTGGGCTCGTCCAGCAAGAGCACATCTGGCTTCACAGCCACGGCACGAGCGATACACAAACGCTGCTGCTGACCACCCGACAGAGACAAGCCACTCTTGTGAAGCTTGTCTTTCACTTCTGTCCACAGCGCCGCTTTGTTCAGCGCCCACTCCACCCGCTCATCCATCTCGCCGCGGGTCAGGTTTTCATACAGACGCACGCCAAAGGCGATGTTTTCATAGATCGACATCGGAAACGGCGTTGGCTTTTGGAACACCATGCCTATCTTCGCGCGCAACACGTTCACATCGACATCGGCATCCAGAATATTGCGTCCGCTGTACATGATGACGCCCTCGGCGCGCTGGCCTGGATACAGGTCATACATGCGATTAAGCGTGCGCAGCAGTGTCGACTTGCCGCAGCCGGACGGGCCAATGAATGCAGTGACTTTTCTCTCGTAGATATCCAGATTGATATCTTTAAGGCCTTGAAACTGCCCGTAAAAAAAATTCAGATCTTGAACCTGCAAGGTTGTGGTGAACGAAGCCGTATCCATCTTCTCATGCGTTGGTATCGCGAATTCCATTTCCTACTCCTATCCCTGTTTCTGGCCAGCCGCCGCGATAAGACGCGACAAAATATTCAGACCCAATACGCTGAAGGTAATTAGTAACGCACCGCCCCAGGCCAGCTCGCGCCAGTTGTCATAGGGACTCATCGCAAACTGGAAAATCACCACGGGCAAGTTCGCCAGCGGCGTATTCATGTCGGCACTGAAAAACTGATTGTTCAGCGCAGTAAACAAGAGAGGTGCTGTCTCGCCGGAGATGCGGGCTACCGCGAGCAATACACCGGTCAAGACACCGGCCTTGACAGCGCGTAGGCGAACCATGGTGGCGACCTTCCAGCGTGGCGCTCCTAATGCAAAAGCCGCCTCACGCAGGCTGCTGGGGACCAATATGAGCATGTTGTCTGTGGTGCGCACCACCACCGGTATTGCAATGAGGGCAATCGCAAAGCTACCCGCCCAACCGGAGAAGTGGCGCACGTTGGCCACATAAATCGCATAAATGAACAAACCGATCACGATCGAAGGCGCAGACAGCATGACATCGGTCACGAATCGGGTGATTTGTGCGAATCGGCTTTCCTCACCGTATTCTGCAAGGTAGATACCCGCAAAAATACCGATAGGGGTGCTAATCAGCGTTGCGGTACCGACCATCAGCAGACTGCCAACAATAGGGTTGAGCAGACCACCACCCTCGCTACCGGGGGCTGGCGTTGTTTTCGTAAAGAAATCCGCATCAATGGCGCCAAGCCCGTTAATGACGAGCACAGTCAATATCCATAACAGAAACATCAGCCCCGTCGACATCGCTGCCACAGATAAAGTGATACCTATCCTGTGTCGTAGCAAGCGCGCACGATAAATGGGATTGTCAGACTTGAGTACTGCGACCGGGTTCATTTGCTACCCTCCCCTTTGCCCATCTGCAGCAGCATGAACTTCGCAGCTGCGAGCACGATGAAAGTAATGACAAACAAAATCAGACCCAGGGCAAACAAGGATGAAATGTGCAATCCTGCCTCAGCTTCAGCAAACTCATTGGCCAGTGTCGATGCAATACTGTTACCCGCTGCGAACAGCGACCACGAAAGTTTGTGCGCATTACCGATCACAAAGGTAATCGCCATGGTTTCACCCAGAGCACGACCCAGCCCCAGCATGACACCGCCGACCACACCAACCCGTGTGTACGGCAGTACGATTCTGCGGACGACTTCCCAACGCGTGCAACCCAGCGCGTAAGCAGACTCCTTCAACACTGCCGGGCAGGTCTCAAATACGTCACGCATGACCGACGCAATGAAAGGAATGATCATGACGGCCAAGATGATGCCGGCCGTCAGCATGCCGATACCCATCATCGGCCCTTGAAACAGTTCACCAATCACAGGTATTTGACCCAGCGTTGCCTTCAGCAAGGGCTGCACATGATCCGCGAAGAAAGGGGCAAAAATAAACAGTCCCCACATGCCGTAAATAATGCTGGGCACGCCGGCCAGCAACTCAATAGCGGTGCCCAAGGGGCGCTTCAACCAGACAGGGCAAATCTCTGTCAAAAACAAAGCAATACCAAAACTGACTGGAAATGCGATCATCAGTGCAAGTAAAGACGTGACCAAGGTGCCGGCAATCGCGATCATTGCACCGTATTCGTTATTAACCGGATCCCACTCGATGCGGGTAACAAACCCTGGACCAAATTTTTCAAACGCGGGTATGGCGTTAATGACCAGTGACACCATAATCCCGACCAGAGCCAGGAGCACCAGCAAAGCAAAGCTGAATGTGATTTTATGGAAGATAAAGTCCTGCCATTTGGCAGATGATGTCGCGCTTGGCATGCCTTTGGCGTTTGCGGCTGGCGCAGCGAGCGAACCAGACTGGGGCTGTTGAGCACTCATGGGCGTCAGGGCCTCGGGGTACGTGATTGGATGATTTGGATTCACCCCCAGAATCTAACGGGGCAATATGACGCGTATGTTACAAGACCACGCTTCTGACCAGCCGACTTATTTCAATAATTGAAATTTTGTGGAACCTACCCGGCAGAACGCGGGGTGAATTCCGCGAATTATCAAGTGTTTCGGCGCGGATAACCCTCGGCCGTAATACGGTCCCAGACCACTTCTTTCTCATCGGGATTCATAAAGACCCACTCGGCGACCTCAGCCACCGTGCGACCGCAACCCCGGCAAATGTCATCGAAGGTGGTGGAACAGACCGCCACACAGGGTGTATCAGGACGTTCAGAGACAGGTTGCATCATTGCCTTGAGGCACTCGGTACCACATTCATTGATCGGCCCTCAAACGATGCGCTGCGCGGGATCGAGCAGGCAGGCATCCGGGCTGGCATCGAGCTGCGCGGCTTCTTTTGCGTTACCCACCTTCATCAGCTCGGGCAAAGCCACGCCATTTTTTACCGCCGTCATTTCGGCGAGGATGGAGATAGCAATCTCCGATGGGGTCTTGCTGCCGATATAGATACCGATAGGGCCGTGTAGCTTCTCCAGCTGCGCAGGGGTCAGATCAAAATCCAGCAGTCGCTCGCGACGCTTGGTGTCATTCGAGCGCGATCCGATCGCACCCACATAAAATGCTCCGGATTTCAGGGCTTCCATCAGGGCCAGATCATCCAGCTTGGGATCATGCGTGAGCGCGACCACGGCGCAGCGGCTGTCCAGACGCATTTCCATCACCAGGTCATCAGGCATGGCATGGACCACCTGCACACCGTCCACCGACCAACCATCGCGATACTCTTCGCGCGGATCGCAGACCGTGACGGCGTAATCCATACCGACCGCAATCTGTGCAAGAAAGCGTGACAACTGACCGGCGCCGATGATTAGCAAACGCCAGCGCGGTCCATGAATCGTCGTGAGTGCAGTTTCAGATACTTGCAAACTCATGCCGGCTTTGGCCGGACCCAGAGCCACCGCACCACTCTGCAGATCGACGCGGCGCGCGATGAGCTCGCCCTGCGCCAGTCGATCAACCATGTCCTTGATCTGACTATCAGAATTCAGTGGCTCTATCGCCAGCTGAATCGTGCCGCCACACGGCAAACCAAAACGATGCGCCTCATCCGCCGAGATGCCATAGGTGACGATCTCGGGCTGCGTGCGCGTAATGCCGTGCTTACGAACGCGATCGATCATGTCGTCTTCAATGCAACCACCGGACACTGATCCGACGACATGGCCATCATCACAAATCGCCAGCGTGGCGCCTTCAGGACGCGGGCTTGAGCCCCAAGTCTTGATGACAGTCACGAGTTCACATTGCTTGCCCGCGGCGATCCATTCCGCACAGGTTTTCAAGACTTCAAGATCAATGCTATCCATGGCAACAGCTCACAGTAAATCAATTCAGACTTCAAGACCCTCTATCAAAACGCCGGGCCCGCTATTAAGTCTTGCGGGCGGCATTTTGATAGAGGGTCTAAATGAAAAATGCTCCTCGCCCTTTCAGGCGAGGAGCATTCGCTACAACACTAGTGCATTAGGCCGACTTCAGACCTTTAACCAAAGGCATGCTGCGAACACGCTTGCCGGTAGCAGCAAAGATTGCGTTACCGACAGCTGCGCCGATCAGCGATGTGGACGGTTCACCCGTGCCACCTGGCTTCTCGCTGCTCTTGACCAAAGTGATTTCGATGACTGGCGACTCGTTTTGACGGAGTACGCGGAAATCGTTGAAGTTGCTCTGGACGATACGGCCTTTTTCGACGGTGTTTTCGCTGTACAGCGCGTGCGACAAACCGTAGATAATGCCGGACTCGAGCTGCTGCTCGACGATACCAGGGTTAACCATGTGGCCGCAGTCGCAAGCGACCGTGACTTTATGGACCTTGACATCACCGCCGGTCACGGAGATTTCAACCACTTGCGCCATGTAGGTGCCGTAGCCTTCCATCAGAGCGACGCCGTGTGAGCGGCCTTTGGCCAGTTTCTTGCCCCAGCCTGCTTTTTCAGCAGCGATCTTCAGAACATTCGCAAAGCGTGGCTCGTTTTCGAGCAACGAAAGGCGATACTCGATCGGATCCTTGCCTGCAGCGTGAGCCAGCTCATCCATGAAGCATTCGTTGGCGAAGCAGTTCATGGTGTGCGACACAGCGCGCAGGTAACCGACACGGATGCCGGTGTCGTGGATGATCAGATCGTGCGATGTGCTTGGAATCGCGTACGGCGCCACTGCAGCCTCGACCATGAATGGATCGAGCGTGTTCTTTGGCAGACCAAACAGAACCTGAGTGATCGACTGCGATGACAGCTGGAACTTCAAGCCGACAGGCTTGCCATCAGCACCGAGGCCAGCTTCCATACGCTGGATACCGAGAGGACGATAGAAATCGTGCTTCATGTCGTCTTCACGAGTCCACAGCATGCGGACCGGACGGCCAACAGCCTTGGAAATTGCAGCAGCCTGAACTGCGTAGTCAACGCAGACGCGACGACCGAAACCACCACCGAGGTAGGTGGTGCGAACAGTGACGTTCTCGGGTGGCACACCCAGCATACCGGCAACCATACCCTGCGCGCCCTGCTGGAACTGTGTAGGACCGGTCAGTTCGCACTTGTCGCCTTTGACATCAGCGATCATGTTCATTGGCTCGAGCGGCTGGTGGGCGACGATCGGTGTCTGGTACATGGCTTTGACGACCTTCTTCGCGCCAGCGATGGCGCCACTGGCGTCACCCACCTCTGGACGAATCTTTATCGGACCCCCGGTCTTCCCAGCCGCCATCGTGGTCTTCCACATATCTGCGGTCGACAGGTTGGCGTTCTTGCCACCATCCCACTCAACTTTGAGTGCTTTACGCGCCTTCAATGCGTGCCAGTGCGAGTCAGCAACCACGGCCAGGCCTTCTGTGCCTTCGCCGTAACCGTCAGCGATTTTCACCACGTCGATTACGCCAGGCATGCTCTTGGCTTTGGAAGCGTCGAAGCTCTTCACTTTGCCGCCAATCGCAGGTGCCATCTCGACGGTGGCGTAAACCATGCCAGGAACCTTGGCATCGATACCAAATTCGGCAGTACCGTTGAGCTTCGCTGGCAAGTCCAGACGTGGAACGGCTTTGCCGACCAGACGGAACTCGGATGCGTCCTTGAGCTTGACTTCTTTTGGCACAGGGATCGATGCAGCAGCACCAGCCAGTTCGCCGTAGGTTGCCGACTTGCCGCCACCGGAAACAACACCGTTCTCTGCTGTCAGTGAAGACGCATCAACGCCCCACTTGTTGGCAGCAGCCTGGAC
>CANKWG010000082.1 GCA_947487325.1 Oxalobacteraceae bacterium
GCGGGATGATTTTCGGGTCCTGCATCACAAGATCTCGCTTACGCCGCTACGCAAACTGTGGCTGGCTTGGAAAACCTGGGTCAAAGGCTGATGCGCAAGCCCACAGTCGCCGTCATCGGCGCCGGCTGGGCGGGCTGTGCTGCGGCGGTTGAGCTGACACGGCGCGGCGCCAAAGTCATATTGCTCGAAGCCTCCCGCACCATGGGCGGAAGAGCGCGACGCGTCGAGCATCAGGGCGCCATGCTCGACAATGGTCAGCACATACTGCTCGGTGCCTATAGCGACACGCTTCATATGATGCAAACCGTCGGTCTTCGTCCTTCCGAGGCACTGCTGCGCCTGCCACTGCAAATGCGTTATCCGTCCAATAGTGGCGGCATGGATCTGCGCGCGCCCCGCCTTCCCGCCCCGCTTCATATGGCCTGGGCCGTGCTGCGCGCCAAAGGTTTGACGATCGCTGACAAACTCGCACTCGCCCGATTTTCTTCTGCCGCACGTTGGATGCAATGGCAACTCCATATAGATTGCACTGTCACCGAGTTGTTTGATCGCTTTGATCAAACCGAGCGTCTGATTCGTTTGATGTGGCGGCCGCTCTGCATTGCTGCGCTCAACACTCCACCGGAGCGTGCTTCTGCCGTGGTGTTTTTGAATGTGCTGCGCGATAGTCTTGGCGCACACCGCAGCGCCTCCGACATGCTCATTCCAAAGCGGGATTTATCTTCACTTTTCCCGGACGCCGCCGTGTCTTATGTCGAACATCACGGAGCTCAAGTGCACGCCGGAATACAAGCGCGCTCGGTATTACGCACCGAGAACGGCTGGCGAGTGCAGGCAGACAGCCTTGACCAGGAAGTCGATGCCGTAGTCATAGCGACGCCGCCAGCGCAGGCGCGCACACTGCTGGTGGACCTGATACCGGCGTTGGCAGAGTCGCTGGAATTTACCTATGAACCGATCACCACCTGCTATCTGCAATACGAACCGGCATTGAAACTGCCCACAGTTTTTTATGCGCTGCAGGACGATCCGGAAAAACATCGTTGGGCACAATTCATTTTTGATCGCGGACAGCTTGATACCTCGCAATCAGGACTGATGGCTGTCGTAATCAGCGCTGCAACCGAGGCGATCGCACAGGGAAATGAAACGCTACTGGCGGAAGTCTTGCTGCAAATCGCTAGCGATCTGGATATGCCGGCGCTACTCAATCCCCAATGGCATCGCATCATCAGCGAAAAGCGCGCCACTTTTTCCTGCACGCCGAATCTGCACAGACCGAAAAATGACACGGGATTAAAGGGCTTGTTTCTTGCCGGAGACTATACGGCGGGCGATTATCCCGCCACGCTGGAAGGTGCGGTGCGCAGTGGGCGCGAGGCAGCACGCCAGTTGTTGCTGCAATCGAGCAAACACTAGCTTAATTTCAGGCGGTGTTAGGACAACTCCCTAACCTTCGTCATTGCCTCATCAATCCGCTCGACCCCAATCACCTGAAGGCCTTCAATTTTCTGCTTGGGCAGATTAGATTTCGGCACCAACGCTATCGAAAATCCCAGTTTGGCGGCTTCACGCAAACGCTCTTGTCCGCGCGGCGCAGGTCGAATTTCTCCCGCCAATCCGACCTCACCAAAGGTGACCAGCCCCCGCGGCAACGGCTTGCTGCGCATGGATGACTGAATCGCCAGCAGTACCGCAAGGTCAGCCGCCGGCTCGGTAATTTTCACGCCACCCACGGCATTGATGAACACATCCTGATCAAAAGCAGCCACACCGGCATGACGGTGCAACACCGCCAGCAACATCGCCAGACGGTTCTGTTCCAAGCCAACCGACAAGCGGCGCGCGTTAGGTACATGCGATGCATCCACCAGCGCCTGTATCTCCACCAACAGCGGTCGGGTACCTTCCTGCGTGACCATCACACAGGAACCCGGCACTTGTGCATCATGCTGCGAAAGGAAAAGTGCTGAGGGATTCGAGACGCCCTTGAGTCCCTTGTCCGTCATCGCGAACACACCCAGTTCATTGACTGCGCCAAAGCGATTCTTGAAGGCGCGCACCAGTCGAAAACTCGAATGCGTATCACCTTCAAAATACAAAACAGTATCCACAATATGCTCGAGCACACGCGGACCAGCGAGCGCACCCTCTTTGGTGACATGCCCGACCAGAATGATGGTTACGCCGGATTGCTTCGCAAATCGGGTCAGTTGTGCCGCGCATTCGCGCACCTGTGCCACTGAGCCGGGAGCAGAAGTCAGCGCATCCGAAAACAGGGTTTGTATTGAATCAACGACGGCCACCTGGGGCTTTTGCTCGGTGAGCGTGGCGATGATTTTTTCTAGCTGAATCTCAGCTTGCAAGTGCAAATCGCCTGCATCGATACCCAGCCGCCGCGCACGCAAGGCGACCTGGGCACCGGACTCCTCGCCACTCACGTACAGCGCTGATTTGATCCGCGAAAGATTAGCCAACGCCTGCAGTAGCAGCGTTGATTTACCAATCCCGGGATCGCCACCAATCAAGACCACGCCGCCGGGAACCAGTCCGCCACCAAGGACGCGATCGAATTCTTCAATACCGGTACCAAAGCGGGGAACGTCCTGTGCTTCGATATCGCTCAAACGCATGACAGGCGCACCCTGTACCAGACCTTTAGCCTGCCCACCAAAGCGATTGGCTGCGGTTTCCACGACACTTTCCACCATGGTATTCCACTGCCCACACGCCGGACACTGCCCCGCCCATTTGCTGCTAGTGCCGCCACATTCGGTGCAGGCGAACTGAGTTTTTGCCTTGGCCATGATCAGTCGCGCACTTCCCGCCGCACGCGCGGCGCCACGCCACACATCAGTTCATAACCTATCGTGCCTGCATGCGCGGCCACTTCATCAATCGGCAAGCCTTGACCCCAGAGCGTGACTTCACTGCCAACATCGGCAGTGGGCAAGGGAGAAAGATCAATATTGAGCATGTCCATCGATACGCGGCCGAGTATGCGCGTTCGAACACCATCGATCAGAATGGGCGTACCCGTTGATGCCAGTCGCGGATAACCGTCCGCGTAGCCACAGGCCACAATACCAATACGCATCGATCGATCAGCAATAAACAAGCTGCCATACCCAACAGAATCTCCGGCACGCAGCGACTGAGTGGCTATCACACGACTTTTCAGTGTCATCGCTGGCTGCAATCCCAGCGATAGCGCACTCTGAACGCCTGGCGCACCGCCATACAGCATCACACCAGGTCTTATCCAGTCGCTTCGTATCTGAGGCTGAAACAAGGTGGCTGCTGAATTCGACAAACTGATCTCTGCATCCAGACCTGCAGTGGCACGCTGAAAAGCGTCAATCTGGGCTGCCACATCCGGCCTGGTGCCGTTCGAATCGGCATTCGCGAAATGGGTCATCAGCGACACCGAGCGCACCGAGCTCAGTGATTTAAGACGCTGATAGATTTCACTGACCTGCGATGGCATGAAACCAAGACGGTTCATACCCGTGTTGATTTTCAGGTGTACCGCCAACGGTCGGCTCACGGGGGTGGATTCCAACATGCGGCACTGGTCGACGTGGTGAATAACGGGTTGCAAGTCATCACGAACCAATGATTCGATGTCGGCAACGTCGTACATACCCTGCATCATCATGATCGGCTTTTGCCAACCCAGCTCGCGCAGCCGCGCCGCACGGTCGAATTCAATGAGAGAAAGACCATCTGCGGCCTGAAATGCCCGAGTCACGTGCTCAATGCCGTGACCATAGGCATCCGCCTTGACCACGGCCCAGGTCTTGGCGGCAGGGACGGCGCTCTTGGCGACAGCTAGATTGCCCTGCATCGCAGCAATATGGGTGATGGCGACGAGTGGTCTGGACATCTGCGGGAGAGCTCGAAGAAAAGAAATTGGATCAAAAGAAATTCCGACCATTTTACCGGACGCGCGTGCCATCGCGATGAGTTATGAGCGCCGAGCCGCCGAACTCGGCGAAACTGGCTTTCATGGTATAAAGCAAGCCGCCGACATACTCGTCATTAGCCCACAAATCAACGTTCCCCACGAATGAACCGCGGCTTCTACACCATCATGGCAGCGCAGTTTTTTTCTTCGCTTGCCGACAATGCGTTGCTCATCGTCGCTATCTCGATGCTGGTTTCGCTTCAAGCGCCGGCATGGATGACGCCGATGCTGAAGCTCTTCTTCGTTCTGTCTTATGTGATTCTTGCGCCGTTCGTGGGCGCATTCGCCGATGCCTTTCCCAAAGGCCGCGTCATGTTCATTACCAATCTGGTGAAGATCTCTGGCTGCCTGATGATGTTTTTCAGCATACACCCTCTGCTGGCCTATTCCGTGGTGGGTTTTGGCGCTGCTGCTTATTCGCCCGCAAAATACGGCATCCTGACTGAACTGCTTCCGCCGGAGAAGCTGGTGGCAGCCAATGGCTGGATCGAAGGTCTTACGGTTCTGTCGATTATCTTTGGCACCGTGTTGGGTGGCGTATTGGTCAGTGAGCGATTTACTCAGGCACTCACTTTGCTTCTGCCTTTCAATCATCTGCAAAATAGCCTGTCGCTTGAATTCGCTCTAGGTGTCGTCATGATCGCTTACTTCCTGGCGGCGGTCTTCAATCTGAAAATACTGGATACCGGCGCGCGCTATTCAGCGCAACAGAGCAACCCAATCAAGCTGGTTGTGGAATTTTCTCATTGTGTCAAAGCACTATGGCGCGATCGGCTCGGACAGATTTCACTGGCAGTAACCTCCTTGTTCTGGGGCGCGGGCGCAACCTTGCAATTCATTGTGCTGAAATGGGCCGAGCAGGCGCTGAACCTGCCACTGGCAAAAGCCGCAGTGCTGCAGGGCGTGGTGGCCTTTGGCGTTGCCTTTGGTGCCATGGCTGCTGCCAAACGTGTGCCGCTGAAAAAATCGCTCACTGTCATGCCCTTGGGTTTCCTAATGGGACTGATTGTCACGATCATGGTATTCGTGCACTCCACAACGCTGGCTTATCCACTGCTGGTACTGATCGGCGCCATGTCGGGCTATTTTGTGGTTCCAATGAATGCTCTGCTGCAGCATCGCGGACACGTTCTCATGAGCGCGGGTCACTCGATCGCCGTGCAAAACTTCAGCGAAAACGCATCTGTTCTCCTGATGCTCGGGCTCTACGCCTTGCTGGTCAAACTCGATCTGAGCGTGAATATCGTGATCGTGCTGTTTGGACTGTTTGTCGCAGGTTTCATGTGGCTGGTCATGAAAAAACATGCCGCCAATCAGCGCGAATATGATTCACTGCATCTGATCGGCGAGCAAAAACACGTCGGCACCTAGGCCGGTGGCGCGGTCAGGCCACGCAGTTTTTTATCCGCCTTGCCTTGCCAGTCGTCCGGCACAATAAATCCCCGATCACTCTCCAGCCAGACATCCTCATTGCGCATCAGGCTGGCTACCATCACTGGCATGTGATCTTCCTCATACTGCACCCGCAAATGTTCTTGTAGTTGCGAGCGGCTAAGGACCTCCTCATCCGTCATACGTGCCGGTGCAAGCCAGGCGAGTCGCGGCAAAACTGCGCAGACTTCGCTGAGATGCGTCTCGATTTCCGCCAGAGTGCACCACCAACCACGACAATGATTTTTTTCAATCCCGAGTCGCTGCGAAGAGATCTCTTCGCCACGACGATAAAACAACCAGCCACGCAACAAGGCCTGCGCCCGGTCGATGGGTCTGGGCAGCAAAGCTTGTGCCGCCGGATGCTGACCCAGCGATAACTGCCGGTCGAGAATCTTGCGCATTTTTGCACCCAGCGTATCCGCCAGATTCGGGCCAACAAAATAATCGGCCGTCTGCACTCTAGCCCAGGCCGGATCGCTGGAACACAACAAATAAAATTTCGTCGCAAATTCCCAGTGCAACAAGCTCAACCCGTCAGAAAGCAGAAAATCAAACTCGCCTACTGTCTCTTCCTTGCCTGCGCGGACTTGCATGCCGTGCGCAACCAGTTGTTGTTGGTGCGAGAAATAGCAGGCGAGCAGCTTCTCCGCATAACGCCCAAGACGGGTAAAGGGATTCAGCTCCAAAGAGGCGGTTAGCAATTCGGGTTCATCATCCAAGGCCATCAGCCAGCCTCGGGCGAGATCAGCAGCGTGCGCAGGCAATCGGGCGATTTTTCCCTCCCATCGCGGCGATTCCGCGTCAAGCAGATTGGGAGCATCCAGCAACCAAGCCAGCGCGCGCACATGCGGATCACGCAAGCCGTGCCAGCGTGCATGAAAACGCTGTTGGAATGAGGACGCGTCAGCGTCCATTCACAAGGCTCATCGCGAGACAGAGGTCTTGCCAGCTCTTGGCCTTCTCGGTCGGCTCACGCAGAAGATAGGCTGGGTGATAGGTCACGATCAAAGGTATGTCTGCACGATCATGCACTTCTTCGCGCAGACTGGCCAATGATGTTTTAGTCGGCAATCCAAGCAATGTAACTGCCGCAGTTTGACCGAGCGCAACGATGACGTCCGGTTGAATCAAATCAATTTGTCGTTCTAGATAAGGCATGCAGGCGGTGACTTCATCTGCTGTCGGCGGACGATCGCGTCCATCAGCACCGAGCGGACGACATTTGACGATGTTAGCAATGTAGGCATTGGCACCGCGAGCGAGTCCCAGAGCATGCAGCATATTGTCCAGCAACTTGCCCGCTGGCCCGACAAAGGGCTCGCCCTGCGCATCTTCCTGATGGCCCGGCCCATCACCTACAAACAGCCAACGTGCTTTGCGGTCGCCCACACCCGGCACTGCATGCGTTCTACCCTGACACAAGTCACAGCGATTGCAACCGCGGATAGTCTCTTCGAGCTTAGCCCAATCCATGCTCGTCACGCTCGTAGCATGCGCGGCATCTTCTGCTGATGCGCTACCCTCCAGCGCAGTTACATCGGAACCGCTACCCGACTCGTCTACGCTCAGTCCGCGTCGCTGCCACACGGGTCCGAGACCCATCTGCTGCAACTTGCGAACTTTGTCGGGATCCATCTGCATGATTCAAAGCATCTTTCGCATCACGATGGCATCTTCGCGTGACGCGCCGGCTGCCGGATAATAATTTTTACGCTGACCAATTTGTACAAAATCTAAATGGTGATACACCAACAAAGCATGATTATTCGACGGGCGTACTTCCAGCAAGACCGCGTGCATGTCTGCATCGCGCGCCAAGCCAATCAATTTGTCGAGCAGCTTGCGACCGAAACCCTGACCCTGCCTATCCGGACGGACCGTGATGTTCAGCAGATGAACTTCTTCTACCGCATACATCATTAAAAAATAGCCAAGTAAATCGCCATCCTCGTCTCGCAAAACCCACGCCTCATAGCCACTATCCAGAGAATCGAGGAAATTACCGCGCGTCCAGGGAAACGGGTAGGCGTTCTGTTCGACGGCAATCACATCTTCAACGTCCGTCACGTTCATCTTGGCAAAACAGACTTGCTGCCCATCCTTGTCATGTTTCAGCACAGAGCTCATGCGCCTGCTCCTGCGGTGCGCTCCGTACGCTCTGAACGCTCTGCCGTCGTCAACGCGACCTTGTTCCTCAAATAAAGGGGTTGCGCTTCGCGTGCATGAACACCCTGACCCTGTAGCGCAAACTGACGGCCCAACTGTGCGATTTGCGATGCATGCGGCATCAGCTCAGGCCAACGGCCCACAGGCGCTAGCCCGGTGAAACGATCTGCGTAAGCTGCAAGACCATTTCCCGCCGCACAGCTCGCACCCTCTGTGATGACTTGCTCCGGCGCTGAAAGACAGGGCTCTTTGACGATCTGCCATTGTTCATCGAAGCGATACTGTGCCCAGTACACCTCGCCCATGCGCGCATCCAGCACCGCAATAATATTGTCGCCGCCCCCTTGATTACGCGCCGCATCGGCCATTGCAAGCAAGGTGACAACAGAAACAACCGGCAGATTCGCACCAAAGGCCAGCCCCTGTGCAAGACCGCAAGCCGTTCGAACGCCGGTGAATGATCCGGGACCTGCGCCAAATGCCAGTGCATCACATTGCCCTAGCGTGAGGTCCTGCTCGCGCAGCAATTCCTGCAACAGGGCGAGCACCGTCATGGAATGTGTTTGTGCCCCCGAAGATTCACGCGACGTGACCCGATCGCCGCACAACAATGCGACAGACGCGAGTTCAGTGGAAGTTTCTATTGCTGCGATGGTGGGCAAGATTAACGACATGGGCATATTTTACCGTGCGCGCCCTCATTGGCCCTGCCAGACGAACTCTGGAGCGCATTTCTGCCCTACGGTAAAATCTTGGCATGTCCAGTCTGTTTTTAGTCCGGGAAAATTTTTCTGTCCTGTCCGAAGCCTTGGCGTCGGGCAAATGGGTGGTCGCTTGCCTGTGTGCCGGCTGGTGCGATGTGTGCAAGCAGTACCGCGCCGGTTTCGATGCACTGGCGCCTCAGTATCCCGAGCACCAATTCGTCTGGACCGATATTGAAGATCAATCCGATCTCATCGGGGATCTCGATGCAGAAAATTTTCCGACCATCCTCATGCAACGCGGCGACACGGTGGCCTTCTACGGCACCATGATGCCCGAGCCGAGACAAGTCGCACGCTTGCTTGAAGCTCAACTTGAGCGCAGTGACGAAGAGCTCAGCCGTGAAGCAGACAGCAATTCGCAGCGCCAGCAGTGGCAAACCGAATGCAATCTGCGACTGCGTCTGGATGAATTCAATTCATGAATTGAATTCATGAACCCATTTAGCCCAGCTTGAGAGGCAGGCTACGCAGGCGCTGACCTGTGATTTTGAATACAGCGTTGGCCACCGCCGGCGCCACCGGCGGCGTACCAGGTTCACCCGCACCCTCGGGCGCTTCTTCACTTTGCATGATCTCGACGTCAATCTGCGGCATTTCGCGCAGACGCAACATCGGATAATCATGAAAATTTCGCTGCACAACACGTCCATCACGTATCTGAATTTCACCTTGCAGCGCGGCCGATAAACCGTAGGCGATCGCCGATTCAATTTGCTGCGTCACACCCAGCGGATTGACCACACGACCGCAATCAATCGCGCAACTGATGCGATGCACCTGTATACGTCCATCCGTGACCGATACCTCGGCCACTTGCGCGACGATGCTGCCAAAGGATTGATGCAAGGCGATACCCTGCTCGCGCCCCTCAGCAGGCTTGCCGGCCTTGGCTACTGCCGCCTCCAGAACCGCGAGATGACGAGGATGCTCGTGCAGCATCTGACGCCGGAAACTCAGCGGATCCTGACCCGCTGCCAGCGCCAGCTCGTCAATAAAACTCTCTTTGAAAA
>CANKWG010000083.1 GCA_947487325.1 Oxalobacteraceae bacterium
CTCGTCACCCTCGGCGCAAGAAACGGTCACCAGAGTGCCGTCCTTGAGCACATCGGTGGCGTCGCCACAGCCAACCACCGCAGGCACACCCAGTTCGCGCGCAATGATCGCAGCGTGGCAGGTACGACCGCCGCGATTGGTGACAATGGCAGAGGCCCGCTTCATCACCGGCTCCCAATTGGGGTCAGTCATATCGGCCACCAGCACATCGCCGGGCTGTACCCGCTCCATCTCTTCCGGATCATTGATCACACGAACAGGACCCGCGCCGATTTTTTGGCCAATCGCACGGCCTGAGGTCAGCACAGTGCCTGTGCCTTTAAGTTTGAAGCGCTGCTGAATGTCGCCTTGCTTTTCTTGTGACTTCACCGTCTCTGGACGCGCCTGAAGGATGTACAGCTTGCCATCGCGACCATCCTTGCCCCATTCGATGTCCATCGGGCGCTGATAGTGCTTCTCGATGGTGACCGCATAACGTGCGAGTTCGGCGATTTCAGTGTCGTTGAGCGAGTAGCGATTGCGCTGCTCAATGGGCACATCCACAGTACGCACTGAGCGACCGGCTTTAGCCTCACCGGTGAACTCCATTTTGATGAGCTTGGAGCCGATATTGCGGCGAATAATGGGCAGCTTGCCTTGCTCCAGCATGGGCTTATGGACATAGAACTCGTCCGGATTGACCGCACCCTGAACGACCGTCTCGCCCAGGCCGTAGCTGGAGGTGATGAACACCACATCCTTGAAACCGGATTCCGTATCAATAGTGAACATGACGCCGGCGGCGCCCAAGTCTGAGCGCACCATGCGTTGCACACCGGCAGAGAGCGCGACCTCGGCATGGGTGAAGCCTTTATGCACTCGGTAGGAAATCGCGCGGTCGTTATAGAGGGAAGCGAAGACGTGTTTCATGGCCTCGAGCACGTTATCGATACCGACCACATTCAGAAAGGTCTCCTGCTGCCCTGCAAACGAGGCATCCGGCAGGTCTTCGGCTGTCGCGCTGGAGCGGACCGCAAACGACATTTCACTTGATGAGTCCGCTACAAGTCTTTGATAAAAATCATTAATTTCCTTTTGCAGCCGAGGCTGGAAAGGCGTATCGATGATCCACTGGCGAATTTCAGCGCCGGCAACCGCAAGAGCGCGCACATCATCGATGTCCAGCGTCGCCAGACGATCTGCAATGCGATCAGCCAGGGCTGCGCCTTTACCATCGCTGTAAGACAAGAAATCGCGAAACGCCTGTGCGGTGGTGGCGAAGCCGCCCGGCACACGCACGCCGACGTGCGCGAGCTGGCTGATCATTTCACCGAGCGATGCGTTTTTACCGCCGACAGACTCAACGTCTGTCATGCGGAGATTTTCGAAGGAAACGACGTAAGTCGCGCCCAGATCAGGGGCCTGATACCCCCCGGTGGATGCTACGTTGGACATGACAACCTCTTTGATGGTGGGAAATCTTCATTTGCGCCTCGCAAGTGGGTTTTTGTTTGTTATTCTGGGAACACGCTGCGTGGGAAAAATTCATAACCGATATTTTACAGGCCGAACCAAGCTTTTCAGCGTGCTAAACCGCACTTTTTCCGTAATTTATTTACAAATTTACAATGTACAGCTCTCATAGTGGCAGCACCGGGAAGTTTGACCGGACCGTGTTTTTCGTCTCAGATGGAACAGGCATCACAGCAGAGACTTTTGGCCACTCGGTACTAACCCAATTCGATTTGCGCTTCCGGCAGATCCGACTCCCCTTCATTGACACGGCCGAAAAAGCGCATGATGCGGTCAGCCGCATCAACGAGTCTTGCACCGCCGACGGCAAGCGGCCGATTGTTTTCTCGACACTGGTCAAATCCGACCTTTCCGAGATTGTCCGGCGCTCAGAAGGCCTGCACATGGATCTGATTCAAACCTTCGTTGATCCCCTGGAGCAAGAACTCGGCGTCAAGTCCACGCATACCATCGGCCGCAGCCATAATATTGCTGACTCCGCCGACTACAAAAACCGCATCGAAGCGATCAATTTTTCTCTGGCTCACGATGACGGACAATCGCACAAGAATCTGGCCATGGCCGATGTGATTCTGGTGGGAGTATCTCGCTCGGGCAAGACCCCCACTAGCCTGTACCTGGCCATGCAATATGGCATCAAGGCCGCCAATTACCCGCTTATTCCCGAGGACTTTGAACGTGGCCAAATGCCGAGTGGCCTTAAATCATTCAAGGGCAAAATTTTCGGTTTATCCATCGCTCCAGATCGCCTGACAGAGGTGCGTAACGAGCGCCGTCCCGGCAGCAAGTACGCAGCGCTGGAAAATTGCCGTTACGAAGTGAATGAAGCAGAAAAGATGATGCAACGCGAAGGTATACGCTGGGTATCGACTACAGTGAAATCGATTGAGGAAATCGCCACCCTCATCTTGCAGGAATTGCGACTCGACCGACGCGCCTATTGATGGACCTGATGCCAGATAAACTCTAACGAGTGCCTGTAAGCCTTGCCATCAGCGCACGGTATATGTGGGCTGATTCCAGTTCGGTTTCCCAATCCTCCATCGGTGCATGAGCTTTGTCGGTTTTGCTCAGGCCCACTGCTTGCAATGTGGGCGCTATTCTTACCGAATCGTCGCCATCATGCGGAATGCCATGACCTTCAAGATCCAGCGCTTCCAGAAAACTGGCGAGCCCCTGATAGTCTGAAAATCTAGCCGCATCCAGCCCCCAATTGAATCGGGTCTCGATGGTGTCCTGACTATCCATTGCAGGGTTCCTGCTGAGCCAAGAGTTCGCCATCTGACGTACCTTGGTATCGGTGGACATCGTTTGCTTGTACATAAATGCGATAGTCGCGAGGTTGGCGACGATACCGATATGGGAACTGCGCATAGGTGTATCTCGCAAAAATTCCCAGTACACGTCGACTGCGGCTTCCCCACCGAGTCGCTTGAGTACCATGAAAGGAAAATACAAATTCCAGTTTTCCATGCTCAGGCCATTTCTCTCCAGCGCTTCCCGGTAGACCCCGGAGATTTCAAACGCATTCACATCGCGTTCTATGATAGTTTCAGTGCTGGTTCTCGCAATTCTCTGCAAGGCACGAAAATAGGATCTGGCAAGGTCGATACGCATTTTATCAACTTGCGTTTCACCCAGAATTTGAAATATCGGACTACAGATACCCGGTATGGGTGAATTACGCAGAAAATCTGCCGTGGGAACAACATAATTCTGCCCAGTCTTGATCGACTCACCAGCCCACGCTGCAAATCCGTAACCGCGTTGCATTAAATAGTTATAGAAATCGTTGACACTCGTCGCCTCCAGAGCGTGTTGGAGGTCGCGTATGTCTGCACTCAAAAGCGGTCTTTGCATGACGTAACCGTGGGCAACCCAAACGTTGATTGGCCTGCTTGAACTGAGCCGGCAATCTACACCTTTCCCGTCGTGAATTCCCTGCTAGCTGCGCTTAATGCGACACTTTGGCGGAATCTTTACCTTAGCAGACAAAAGTCTATACAAGCCAATCACTAACCATGAGAGAAAACGACCCAATGCAGAGATGAACCTCTAGCGGTCGATAGATTGCTGCCGATGCTGCTCAAAAAGACAGATCGCGGCACTGGCTGCGACATTCAATGATTCCACGGCAGGGTGCTGAGGAATGGACAAACGCTGCGTGCAAAGCTCGAGCAAAGATTCGGAAACACCACGACCTTCATTACCGAATAACCAAGCGCATGACATCCGCAGGTCCTGCTCATACAGCGAGAAGCGGGTGTGAGAACTAGTCGCAAAAACAGGCACCTTGGCTGCAGCGATCAACATCGGCAAATTGATGTTTTCAAAGATCTCCATTGCAAAATGCGCCCCCATCCCGGCACGCAATACTTTAGGTGACCAAGCCAATACGGTACCCGTGCCGCAATACACGCGCGGAATACCAGCAGCCGCCGCGGTTCGGAGAATGGAGCCCAAATTACCTGGATCCTGAACGCCGTCGAGCAAGACCGCTGCACCATTCAACGCTGGATGGTCAAAGGCTGAGGGAGTCTCAATCAAAAATAACAAACCAATGCCATGCTCGACTTGGCTCAAGGGTGCAAAGAGTGTATCTGGCAATAGCAGAACTACGCACCCGAGTGCCATGCAGTCATTGAGTATGGTTTTAACTTCTGCATCATTGTGCGAACTTTCGCTCACCACGCAACTCAAGGGTGAGCCTTTATGTTGCAACCACGCCTGACACAAGTGAATACCATCAAGTAGAGTTTGTCTTGCTTTTTTTCTCGCTTGCGCGCTACTCGCAATCTGGCGTAACTGCTTGTATTGCGCATTGTCGCGCGAACTGATGGTTCGGATAGCGGGAATACTCATACGTATCAGGCGGAAGTTTTTACAAGCACCGCTTTGACCGGGGCATAAGAACGACGGTGCTCGGGTGTCACCCCATGCAATCTCAGTCGCTCCAGATGCAAGGCAGTGGGATAACCTTTATGTTGGTCGAATGCATATTCAGGGTACAACTCGTGCATCGCCATCAGCGCTGCGTCACGCGCTGTTTTTGCAAGTATCGATGCTGCTGAAATCTCAGCCACCTTGTCATCACCTTTAACAATCGCTTCAGTACGCACCACACAGACCGGACAGCGATTACCATCGATCAGCGCAAGCTCAGGCTGCACAGACAATCCTTCAATCGCTCGACGCATGGCGAGCATCGTCGCTTGAAGAATATTAAGTTTATCGATCTCAGCCGCAGTACAGTGAGCAATCGACCAAGACAGTGAATCACGCTGAATTTGCAGCGCTAATACTTCGCGTTTGGATGAGGTGAGTTTTTTTGAATCGCGCAGTCCGGCGATGGGTCTCGCAGGATCTAGTATCACCGCAGCCGCATACACCGGCCCTGCCAGCGGCCCCCTGCCTGCTTCGTCGACACCACAAATTAGCGTGCCACCAAAATCAAACAGTGCATCGATCGCTGCGGACTTAGAGCTTGCCATGCTGCGAGAGCATTTCCATCACCGCATGTGCGCTTTGGGACGCCGTGTTGCGCATCAAATCATGATGCAGATCGACGAAGCGCCGACGCAAACGTTGTCGGTTCTGATCGTTGGAGAGCTGCGCCCACAGCGCGCTGGCAAGGCCTGCTGGCGTAGCGCGATCCTGCAGCAGCTCTGGCACAAGAAATTCACGTGACATGACATTCGGCAGTCCCACCCAAGGCTGATAAGCCATCAGACGGAGCACCTGCCAACTGGCCGGATTCATGCGGTAACTGATCACCATGGGTTTTTTGAACAAAGCAACTTCCAGCGTTGCCGTACCGCTAGCCACCAGCGCTGCGTCACAAGCGGTAATGGCCTCGTGGGATCGACCTGTCAGTAATGTGTGCGGCAGCTTCTGCAATTCGGGCCGCGCAATTAATTGCTCAAAATAAGTGCGCTGGGTTTCACCTGCCATCGGTATCAGGAAATGCAGCTTGGGGTCGCGCTTGAGCAGCATGGCCGCCGTTTCCATGAACACGCGCGCGTTGTATTTCAATTCGGACAGACGGCTACCGGGCAATATCGTCACCACCCGCGCATTGTGATCAATACCCAGGGCATCCCTTGCTGCATCCTGATCAGGATCCATGGGAATGACCTCGGCCAGCGGATGTCCCACATAAGTCACGGGGATGTTCGCCTTGCGATAAATGGCTTCTTCAAACGGAAAAATCACCAGCATATGCGACACCGCGCGAGCGATTTTCTTGATGCGACCGCGCCGCCAAGCCCAGATCGATGGACTCACAAAGTGAATCGTTGGAATGCCCGCCTGTTTGAGCCGTACCTCAAGATCAAGATTGAAATCCGGTGCATCCACGCCAATGAAGGCAGCAGGCTTCTCAATGAGTAGCTCATTGATCAGGTTGTCGCGAAAACCTTTGAGCTCGCGATAATGCGCGAGCACTTCGAACAGCCCGCGCACAGCAAGCTTATCCATCGGGTAATCCGAAACAAAGCCGTACTCGGCCATGGCCGATCCACCGATGCCATGCAAATAGGCATCGTTAATCATGGGCCGCAAGCCTGACAGCATGCGGCTGGCCAGTAAGTCACCGGAGGCTTCGCCGGCGACCATGGCGATGCGGAGATCAGCGGACGATGCCACGGGTCACATTCTCTAGAAACTCACGCAGGAGTTTCATATGGGGTGCAAATTCGGGTGCTGCCAGTTCTTCCTCCTGCAGCGCTGCTTTGGCTTCGTCCAACGTAAGGCTGGATTTATAGATCAGTTTGTAGGCATGACGAATGGCGTTGATGGCTTCTCGGGAAAAACCGCGACGCTTGAGCCCTTCGCTGTTGATGCCATGGGCTGCGGCCGGGTTACCCGAAAGGATGACGAAAGGCGGCACATCTTGCGTCAGGCTGGTGCTCATGCCGACCATCGCATGTGCACCGATCTTGCAAAACTGATGGACATTCGAAAAACCACCCATGATCGCCCAGTCACCCACGTGCACATGACCGGCCAGCTGCGCATTGTTCGCAAAAATCGTATGGTTGCCGATCTGGCAGTCATGCGCCAGATGGACATAAGCCATGATCCAGTTGTCATTGCCGAGCCGTGTCACGCCGACGTCCTGAGACGTACCCCGATTGAAGGTACAGAATTCACGAATCGTATTGCGATCGCCAATTTCAAGACGGGTGGGCTCGCCTGCATATTTTTTATCTTGCGGCGGCGCACCTATCGATGAAAACTGATAAATCGTATTATCGCGACCGATTTGCGTAATGCCATCAATGACGACATGTGGCCCCACGCGTGTACCAGCCCCAATAGAGACATCAGGTCCAATTAATGTATAGGCACCAACCTCGACATCGTCCTCAAGCTGGGCCGCCGGATCAACAATGGCGGTCGGATGTATCTTCGCCATGATCAGTTACTCCACTGAGGGAGGTTCGTTAATGCTGCGCATCGTGCACATCAGCTGTGCCTCGACCACCAGCTGATCGTCAACCATAGCCTTTGCATGAAATTTCCAGATGCCGCGCGCATGCCGAAGAATTTCGACATGCATTTTTAACTGATCGCCGGGCTCGACGGGTCGCTTGAAGCGTGCGTCGTCAATACCGATAAAATAAACAACCGCATTATCGTCAGGCTTTTGGCCCATTGTAAGAAAGGCCAGTAACGCAGAGGTTTGCGCCAGCGCTTCTATGGTGAGCACGCCCGGCATGACAGGCTTGTGCGGAAAATGGCCCACAAAAAATTCTTCGTTAATCGTGACGTTCTTGATCGCCGTAATATTTTTTCCGGCCTCCCAGTCTAGGACCCGGTCGACCAGCAACAGTGGGTACCGATGCGGAAGATATTGCTTGATTTGGTTGACATCTAGGCTTTTCATTTTGATCTATGCCTGTTCTCAGGAAGTGGAGTCATGCTTTGCCGTCAGCTGCCTGACGATTTTTTCTAGCTCGCGCACGCGATCGCGCATGTTATCAAGCTGGCGTACGACCGCTGCTGTTTTTTCCCATTCAGCGTTGCGGGCCAGAGGATAAAAACCTGTGTATTGCCCGGGCTCGGAGATCGAGCGTGACACCAGACTGCCCGATGAGATGTGCACATGGTCAGCAATGCTCAAGTGTCCCAGCACCATCGCAGCACCACCAAAGGTGCAGTGCCGACCAATTTTTGCGCTGCCGGCGACACCCACGCAGCCTGCCATCGCTGTGTGCGCACCAATCACACAATTGTGCGCAATCTGTATCTGATTATCGAGTTTTACACCCTCTTCGATGACCGTATCCTCCAGCGCGCCACGGTCTATCGTGGTGTTTGCACCGATCTCAACATCGTCGCCGATACGAACACGACCGGTCTGGGGAATCTTGATCCAGTGACCCTGATCAGTCGCAAAGCCAAAGCCATCGCCGCCGATCACAGCGCCCGAATGCACGATGCCACGCTTACCAATTTCACAGGCCGCGAGAAACGTCACCCGCGGATGAAACATGGTATGCGCAGCGATGCGCGCATCTCGACCAATAAATGAACCGGCACCGATAATGCAGTGCTCACCAATCACTGCACCAGCTTCAATAGTGACATGGGGACCAATACTGCTGGAGCCATCAATTTGCGCTGACGGATGGACACTGGCAGTAGCATGAATTCCCGGCGTCACAGGCAGTGCCTGCGCCGCTACAAAAAACTGCGCAGCGCGAGCGAACCAGGCATAAGGATTCGGGGTAAGAACGCACACGCCCTTGTAAGCTTCAGACACCACAGGATGATCTATCGACGACAAAACCAAAGCCCCTGCGCGCGTAACAGAGGCCTGCGCGCGCAGTTTTGGGTTGGACAGAAAGGTGATGTGTGACGCGGTAGCTACGTCCAGAGGCGCTATGCCAATGATGGCAATGTCAGGGTCGCCAATCAACTCCCCGCCTAGGCTTTCGACCAAATCGCCCAGTCGAGTGCTCATGGCGATGTTCCTGACTTATTTGTTAAGAGCTTTCAGCACTTTGTCGGTGATGTCGACGCGTGGGCTGATATAGACAACAGGCTCCTGAAACAAAATATCGTATCTTTCAGCCTCAGCGATCTGCTTGATCACCTTGTTGGCTTTTTCAACGATGATATTGAGTTGTTCGTTTTTTTGCTGCGACACGTCCTCGTTGAACTCACGCCGTTTGCGCTGCAATTCGCGATCCATGTCCGCGAACTCACGCTGACGCTTCATCTTGTCAGAGTCAGACAGCACCGGTTCGTCTCGGGTGTTCTTTTCGGCGGCCGCCTTCAATTTACTCTCGAGTTCCTGAAGATCTTTCCCGCGCTTGGAAAAATCTTGCTCAAGCTTGGTGAATGCCGCCTTGGCGGGCGCCGAATCGCGCAAAATGCGCTCGATACTGACGAAACCGATCTTGATTTCCTGAGCCTGAACCCACGAACTCAGGCCGAGTGCCACGACCAGACCAGCCATGGGTATTGTCTTTTTGAGTACAGATCTCAATTTATTCTCCGCAACGCAAATCATTATTATGCCACCGCGATATCAAAAGCCGGTGCCAAGCTGAAACTGAAACCGCTGAATTCTATCGAATGACTGAGGGTTGAGTGGGTAGCCCAGCGAAAGTTTGAGCGGACCGACCGGAGAGATCCAGCTGATGCCAAGGCCAGTACTGTAGCGTAGGTCTCCCAGACTGATGTTCTGGCCATCCTGCGGATTGAAAACCTGGCCCGCATCAAGAAAGGTAAACCAGCGCAAGCTGCGGTCTACCCCAGTGCCCGGAAAAGGCAGTTGGAGCTCCGCGTTCCTGATCACCCGCGCTTGGCCACC
>CANKWG010000084.1 GCA_947487325.1 Oxalobacteraceae bacterium
GTTGACCATGGTCGGTGCCTCGATGCGCTGGGTGGGCTGGTTCGGCTTCAACGCCGGCTCCAACCTGGAAGCCACCTCGGGCGCTGCACTGGCCTTCATCAATACACTCGTCGCGCCAGCTGCAGCCGTGCTCTCCTGGTGTCTTGGCGAAGCGCTGTTCAAGGGCAAGGCATCAATGCTGGGCGCTGCCTCGGGCGCGGTTGCCGGTTTGGTCGGGATCACGCCAGCCTGTGGCACCGTGGGCCCAATGGGCGCCATCGTGATCGGTCTGGTCTGCGGCTTCGTGTGTTTATGGGCTGTCAGTGGCCTCAAGCGCATGCTCGGTGCTGATGACTCGCTGGATGTGTTCGGCGTTCACGGTGTAGGCGGTATCGTGGGTGCGATCCTGACGGGCGTGTTCACAGCGCCCAGTCTGGGCGGCACCGGCGGCGCCAAGCCGGATGAGTTCTCGGTGGTTACGCAGGTGGGAATTCAGGCCGAAGGCGTGATCATCACGATCGTGGTTTCTGCCATCGTCTCTATCATCGCTTACAAGCTGGTCGACATGATCGTCGGTCTGCGCGTACCCGAAGAAGAAGAGCGCGAAGGTCTGGACATCACCAGCCACGGCGAGACCGCTTATCACCTCTGATTAGCAGCCTGATACAGCCGTTCAATCCCTGTTTTTCCTTAAAACGCCTCCTTACGGGGGCGTTTTTTCTTTTCGGTGACCTGTAAACTCTCCACCCCGCCCCCAGCTGACCTTCTAAGTTTCCAATGGCGCTGCACCGTTTCGGGGTGATGACCTTGGATTCCCGTTAAAATCGAGCCCTTGAAGCCCGTTTTCTCAGGCTGCTGTCCGCGCAGGCGTGTATTTGCCAGCCGCTTAAGGAAACTTGCTCTCAGCCTGTGACGCACCCGCTGTCCGTGCACAGGTTTCACCGACTCTCTGGAAGGTTTTCGATGGTTCCCCATTTGGTTACGGCTCTCAACGGCCCTTTGCTCGAGCTCGAGAAGAAAATACTCGCGGCCACCCCAGCGATTGAGCGCTGGTTTCGTCTTGAATGGCAGGAGCACACGCCGCCGTTTTATTGCTCGGTTGACCTGCGCAACTCGGGCTTCAAGCTTGCCCCGGTCGATACCAATCTTTTTCCGGGCGGCTTTAACAACCTCGCGACAGAGATGCTGCCCCTGGCGGTACAGGCAGCGATGGCTGCTATCGATAAATACTGTCCTGATGCAAAAAATCTGTTGTTGATTCCCGAACGGCACACGCGCAATACCTTTTATCTGCAAAACATCGCACGTCTCATGCAGATCTTTCGTCAGACCGGCCTCAATGTTCGACTGGGCAGTTTGTCCGAGGAAATCAAAGAGCCCACGTCGATCGAGCTGCCCGACGGCAGCAGCATCACACTCGAGCCGCTGGAGCGGCTGAACAATGGTCGTCGTCTGGGTCTGAAGAATTTCGATCCCTGCACTATTTTGCTCAACAACGATTTGTCGTCCGGCATACCCGCGATTCTTGAAAACCTGCATGAGCAGACCTTACTGCCCCCGCTTCACGCGGGTTGGGCAGTGCGGCGCAAGACGCAGCACTTCGCTGCCTATGATGAGGTGGTCAAGAAATTTTGTAAGTTGATTGATATTGATCCGTGGATGCTGAATCCTTACTTTGGAAAGTGTACCGGCATCAATTTCCATGAGCGCACCGGTGAGGATTGCCTGGCCAGTACTGTCGATACGGTCCTGACCAAGATTCGCAAGAAGTACAAGGAATACGGCATTAAGGAAACACCCTTCGTCATCGTCAAAGCAGATGCCGGTACTTACGGCATGGGCATCATGACCGTGCGTGACGCTAGTGAGGTCGTCGATCTCAATCGCAAACAGCGCAATAAAATGTCCGTGATCAAAGAAGGTATGGAAGTCTCCGACGTCATCATTCAGGAAGGCGTGCATACCTTCGAGCACATCAACGACGCTGTCGCCGAGCCAGTGGTGTACATGGTTGACCGTTATGTGGTCGGTGGTTTTTATCGCGTGCATGCCGAGCGCGGAATCGATGAAAATCTGAATGCGCCGGGCGCGCATTTCGTGCCGCTCGCATTCGAGCAGCAGCATGCGTTGCCGGATCTTGCTGCCAAGCCCGGTACTGCTGCACCAAACCGGTTTTACATGTACGGCGTCGTTGCCCGACTGGCGTTACTAGCAGCGTCGGTAGAGCTCGAAAAAACCGATCCTAATCCGGAAGAGTACTGAGTCGCCCTTCATGAAAATCGCATTCGCGGCAGACGCGCTATCCAGCTTCAAGATTGCCAAGGACTCTACCTACGCGATGATGGTAGAAGCTGCAGCGCGCGGGCATGAAATTCACGCTTTTAGTCACGCAGATTTGATATTTGATGGGGCGGGTGTGAAAGCTGCAATCGCGCGCGTCAATCTCACTGGCGACACCGGCGCGTGGTATCGCGCTGAAGCGCCGATGCTGCAATCACTGAGCGCCTTTGATGCGGTCGTCGAGCGCACGGATCCGCCGTTCAACATGCAGTACATTTACGCGACTTATCTGCTGCAGCGCGCCGAGACCGAAGGCGCGCGCGTGTTCAACCGGCCACAGGCAATTCGTGACCACAATGAAAAACTGTCGATCACAGGTTTTCCTGAATTCATCACCCCCACGCTGGTGACCAGTGAAACTGCGCCGATACGCGCATTTCACCAGCAGCATCGCGACATCATTCTTAAGCCCCTCGATGGCATGGGCGGTGCAGGAATCTTCCGCGTGGGCAGCGATGGAATGAATCTCGGTTCCATCATCGAAACCCTGACTGAGAACGGTGCCCGCACGATCATGGCCCAGCGCTATATCCCCGAGATCGTTCACGGTGATAAGCGCGTGTTGCTGATTGGTGGCGAGGTCGTCCCCTACTGCTTGGCTCGGGTGCCGCAGGCGGGAGAGGTGCGCGGTAATCTGGCCGCCGGTGGCACCGGGATTGCGATGCCTCTGTCTGATCGCGAGCGAGAAATCGCCGAAGCACTCGCACCGGAATTGTATTCGCGAGGATTATTACTGGTAGGATTGGATGTGATTGGCAATTACCTCACTGAAGTCAATGTGACCAGCCCGACTTGCTTTCAAGAGATCATGCAGCAAACGGGTTGTAACGTTGCCAGCATGTTCATTGATGCGCTGGAAAAAGCCAGCGTATGAGCGCAGATTTAAAAGCATAATTCGAGCATTTTTTTCTGACCACTGCGGTTCATGCCGCAGCCACGAACGCATTACAGGCAATGGTAGGCATTCTTCTTCTGACACATGCACCACTGGGCCAAGCCTTCATCGAGGCGGCCACGCATGTCTTTCGCAATCCGCCCGCGCAGGTGGAGGCGATCGACGTGGTTGCCGATCAGGATCCAGAAGAAGTGCGTCGCCTAGCCTGCGACGCAATCCGGCGCATTAACGACGGCAGCGGCGTATTGGTGATTACGGATGTGATGGGCGGAACGCCCTCCAACTGCACCCTGCCGCTATGCGTTCCAGGTGAAGTTGAAGTCATTGCAGGCATTAGCCTGCCCATGCTGCTGCGTGCGATCACGTATCGCCACAACACGTTGGATGTAGCCGTTGAGATGGCACTCGCCGGTGGTCAGAGCGGTGCATGCCGTGTCGACAATCGCGTGCGCCTTGCAACTAATTGAATCACCTCATAACAAAAATATGATCAGTAAAGAAATCGAAATTATCAACAAGCTCGGTCTTCATGCACGCGCATCGGCCAAGCTGACTCAGCTCGCTGCCAAATACCAGAGCGAAGTCTGGATGACGCGCAATCAGCGTCGGGTGAATGCAAAATCTATTATGGGCGTCATGATGCTGGCGGCCGGTAAGGGTGCGGTCGTCACGCTAGAGGCGGATGGTCCCGATGAACAGGTTTGTTTTGATGCGCTGGTGCAGCTGATCGAGGCGCGCTTTGGCGAGAGCGAATAGCCGAAAGCTCATTCAAACTCATTCGCATAGCAGTGTGCTTCTATAAATTTTGAATTGACGATCTGATGGCTTCCTTCACTCTGCATGGCATTCCGGTATCGCGTGGCATTGCGATTGGCCGCGCGCACCTGCTCAGGCCGGCGGCACGGGACGTCAAACATTATCTGGTGGCGGAAGAAAAGGTCGAAGCGGAAGTCGCTCGTCTCACCAAAGCGATCAATGCCGTCAATGAGGAGCTGCAGACAGTGCGGCGCGATCTGCCGCCCGATGCACCTTCCGAGCTGGCGGCTTTTATTGATGTACACGCGCTGATTCTGGCCGACCCCATCATTGCCGAACATCCGCTCAAGATTATTCGCAGCCGTCATTACAACGCAGAGTGGGCCCTGCTCACGCAGATTGATGAGTTATCCGCGCAGTTCGACGAAATTGAAGATGCCTATCTGCGGGAGCGCAAGAATGACATTCTGCAAGTAGGCGAGCGCATACTCAAGCAGCTGACGGGTAGCGCCAGTACGCTGCCAACACCGATGGACAGCGGTGAGGCCAGCGCTCAGATGATCGTCGTCGCTCACGATATCTCGCCGGCTGACATGCTGCAGTTCCGCGATCGCGCCTTTGTCGGTTTTGTCACCGATCTGGGTGGTCAGAACTCGCACACCGCGATTGTCGCCCGCAGTCTCGACATACCAGCGGCAGTCGGTATGTCGAATGCGTCGGCGCTGATTTCTGAAGATGACTGGATCATCATCGATGGCGACGCCGGCATTGTCATTGTCGATCCTGCGCCTATTGTGCTTGAGCAGTACCGCGAGATTCAGAGTCAGCTTCTTAGAGAACGAAAAAAGCTCGGCAAGCTGCGCAAGACCCCGGCCATCACACGTGATGGAACGCACATTCATCTGCTGGCCAATATCGAATTGCCTGAGGATTGTGCAGGCGCGCTTGACGCTGGCGCGGTGGGTGTCGGACTTTTCCGTTCCGAATTTCTTTTCATGGGCCGCACTGGCCATGCAGCCAAGTTGCCCTCCGAGGATGAGCAGTTCGAGTCCTATCGCAAGGCTGTCGTCGCGATGAAGGGCCGACCTGTCACCATCAGGACGCTGGATGTCGGCGCCGACAAGCCGCTCGACAAGGACGAAGAAACGTCGCTCAATCCCGCACTCGGTTTGCGCGCCATTCGTTATTGCCTGTCAGAGCCGCAGATGTTTCTCACGCAGTTGCGCGCCATTTTGCGTGCCTCGGCCTACGGCCCTATTAATCTGCTGATTCCCATGCTCGCGCATGCATTTGAAATTGATCAGACTCTGTTACTCATCGAGCAGGCCAAAGCACAGTTGCGCGACGCAAAAAAGAAATTTGATACCAAGATACCGGTTGGCGCGATGATTGAAATTCCGGCAGCAGCGCTCACGCTGCCACTCTTCATCAAGCGATTGGATTTTCTATCGATTGGTACTAACGATCTTATCCAGTACACGCTGGCGATCGATCGTGTCGATCATGAAGTCGCGCATCTCTACAACCCGCTGCATCCGGCCGTACTGCAACTGCTGGCCATGACGATTTCTGCGGGTGCCAAAGCGGACGTTCCTGTGGCTTTGTGCGGCGAGGTTGCGGGTGACATCAAGCTCACTCGGTTGCTGCTCGGGCTTGGGTTGCGTGAATTTTCCATGCATCCGGCGCAGCTACTCTCGGTGAAACAGGAAATTCTCAACAGCGACATCACCTTGCTTGAGCCCCCCGTGAAAAGAATCATGCGCAATTACGAGGCGGTCGCTATTGCAGAGGCCGTGGAGCGTCTGCGGATCTTGTGACGCAGCGAACCGGGGTCGCCCACAGTCTCGTTTGACGCTGAGCCCCGACTTCGCTATCCTTGCGCCTGTGCGCCGATTTGACCTTAGCTTGCGGGCGCAAGGGACTTTCCCTGATAAATACGGCTAAAGCGAGCTCGAATCGACTCACCGAATCCAGCCCGACCAGCCAAATGCTCTCGGGCTTTTTTTATTTTCGGTTCCAGATGAAATCCATAGGCATCGTTACTCCACAGTCCATGCACTTCACGCAGCCGCTGCCGCTGCAAAGTGGTGCCGTCTTGTCCGATTACACGCTGGTCTATGAAACCTACGGCACGCTCAATGCCGACGCTTCCAATGCCGTACTGGTGTGCCATGCCCTTAATGCCTCGCACCATGTGGCGGGCGTATACGAAGGTCAGCCAAAAAGTACGGGCTGGTGGGACAACATGGTCGGACCTGGCAAGGCGCTGGATACCGATCGATTTTTTGTCATCGGCGTAAATAATCTCGGTTCCTGTTTCGGCTCGACCGGACCGATGCATACCAATCCAGCTACGGGTAAACCCTATGGCGCGTCTTTCCCCGTCGTGACCGTCGAAGACTGGGTGCATGCCCAGGCGCGGCTGGCCGATGCGCTGGGCATACGCCAGTTTGCCGCCGTGATGGGCGGATCACTGGGTGGCATGCAGGCGCTCGCCTGGAGCATGCTGTATCCAACGCGTGTTGCGCATTGTCTGGTGATAGCTTCCACACCCAAGCTAAGCGCGCAGAACATCGCCTTCAATGACGTCGCGCGTCAGGCCATACTCACTGATCCGGATTTTCATGATGGCGACTTTTACGCGCATGGCGTCGTGCCCAAGCGTGGCCTGCGTGTGGCGCGCATGATTGGTCACATCACCTATTTGTCCGACGACGACATGGCTGAAAAATTCGGTCGTGATTTGCGTGGCGACGACTACCAGTTTGGTTACGGCGTCGATTTCGAGATCGAGTCCTATTTGCGCTATCAGGGTGACAAATTTTCCGAGTACTTCGACGCCAACACCTATCTTCTAATTACCAAGGCACTGGATTACTTCGATCCGGCGCGCACGTTCAACGGTGATCTCTCTGCGGCTTTGGCCAATATACAAGCAGAATTTCTGCTGGTTTCTTTCATGACGGATTGGCGATTTGCGCCTGAACGCAGTCGCGAAATTGTGCAGGCGCTGGTCAAGAATGACCGTCGTGTCAGCTATGCCGAAATCGATGCGCCGCATGGTCATGATGCCTTTCTGTTGGATGATCCGCGTTACATGGCGGTCGTTGGTTCTTATTACGACAGGATTTGGCAGGGATTGTCGGTGCGGCCGCTCGCGGTGCAAAGAGAGGCCGCATGATTACGCAGCGCTTTGCTGGTCTGCGTGCCGACCTTGCCTTTATTGCTCACTGGGTAGCACCAGCATCGCGCGTACTTGATCTGGGTTGCGGTGACGGTGCCATGCTCGAATACCTGCAGGTCGACAAACACTGCAGTGGCTATGGCGTTGAAATCGATGATGCGTACATCCCACGCTGTGTGCAGCGCGGCGTCTCGGTCATTCAGCAAGATATGGAAGGTGGTCTAGCGATGTTTGCCGATGACGCTTTTGATACGGTCTTGTGCCTGTCTGCGCTGCAGATGATGAAAAACGTCGAAGGTGTACTACGTGATATCACGCGCGTCGGCCGTGAGGCGATTGTTTCTTTTCCAAATTTTGCGCACTGGCCCCACCGCGTAGCACTGCTGACGGGTCGTATGCCCGTCTCCGAGAGCTTGCCTCATGCGTGGTATGACACGCCGAATCTGCGCTGTGCGACGATTAGTGACTTTGAGGAACTTGCTCACGAAGTCGGTCTCGAAGTACTCGAGTGTGTCGCACTGCGTGACGATGGAACGCCAGTTACTTTGCTCCCAAATTGGCGCGGTAGCCTCGCAGTTTTTCGTCTTCGTAAACGATAATCCCGTCCTCTCTGACACCCCAGCTTTCTTTTAAAGACAACGCATGAATCAGGATACTTCTGCAGTGGAGCCGACGCTTGCTCGCGGCTGGCGGCATTACTTCACTCGGCACATGCTGATTTGCGTGATGCTCGGTTTTACTTCTGGGTTGCCGCTGTTCATTCTGTACAACCTGCTCTCTGCATGGTTGAAAGCTGAACAGGTTGATCTGAAATCCATTGGACTGTTCGCGCTGGTCGGCTTTCCCTACACTTGGAAATTCCTCTGGTCGCCGTTGATGGATCGCTTCCGCTTTCCCATGCTTGGCCGGCGGCGCGGCTGGATGTTTTTTACCCAGCTTGCGTTGTTGGCGACGATAGGCAGTATGGGTTTTTTCTCGCCGGTGACAGACCTGACGATGATTGTTTTTCTGGCGGGTTTGGTTGCTTTTCTGTCCGCCAGTCAGGACATCGTCATTGATGCTTATCGTCGGGAGATGCTATCCGATCGCGAGCAGGGGTCCGGTACCGCACTGTTTGTCAATGCGTACAAAATGTCTACGCTAGTCCCTGGCTCGCTGTCGTTGATTCTGTCCGATTTTCTGAGTTGGCAAATCGTGTTTTCGATCACGGCACTATTCATGCTGCCCGGCGTGTTCACCACGCTGCTCATACGCGAACCCAGCATTTACGGTGAGCCACCACGCACCCTGCGCGAAGCGGTCGTGCTGCCTTTCAAGGAATTCATCGAGCGCAGCGGCTGGTCGCATGCCGCAATGATTTTAGCTTTTATCTTTTTGTACAAACTGGGTGATTCCATGGCCACCGCGCTGGCCACACCCTTCTACATGGATCTCGGTTTTTCGCGTACGCAGATCGGATTGGTCGCCAAGAACGCAGGCTTGTGGGCCAGTCTTGCCGGCGGCATTTTGGGCGCTGTCTGGTTGGAGAAAACTGGTGTCAATCGCGGCCTCTGGATTTTCGGTGTGCTGCAGGCTGTTGCGATTCTCGGCTTTGCGTTACTTGCGAAAGTTGGTGCTAGCGCTCCCGGTGTCGTACCGGACACATTTCTGCTCGGGCTGGTGATTGGCGTGGAAGCTTTTGCGGTCGGATTGGGTACGGCTGCTTTTACTGCCTATATCGCGACCGCCACTGATTCACGTTACACCGCCACGCAGTTTGCACTGTTCACCAGTCTCGCAGCGGTGCCGCGTACCTTCTTCAACGCGCTCACAGGTTTCATCGTCGCCCATACAGGCTGGTTTGAGTTTTTCTTGATCTGCTTTGCGCTGGCACTTCCCGGTATGCTGCTCTTACCTAAAATCGCGCCGTGGAATGTGCCTGCCAATATCGAAGATAAGAGGCATGCCGGAGACAGTGCCGGTTAAGCCCGGACCGTCGCGACAATACAAGAACCGCGATGCTTAATTTTCTCTGGCTAAGCTTCTTCTTTCTGGCTGCAGCCAGCGCGCTCTGGCGCTGGCTTGTCGTGGGCGACCCCGCCGTCTTCGCAGCGATGGTCGAGAGTTTGTTTGCGATGGCCCGGTTGTCTGTCGAAGTAATGATTCTATTGTTC
>CANKWG010000085.1 GCA_947487325.1 Oxalobacteraceae bacterium
CCTTGCAGCCCGCTGATCACTGCCGGGGAGGTCGATGCCTACGTTCTTCAGGGAAACACTTAATAAAAAAAGCCGCTATAGGGTAGCCTCAAACTCATTTCAAAACAATCTGAACCGTTAATCGGCGATCCGCACCCATCAATTTACCCAAATCAGTGCATGCACTTATTTGCCCGATAACAGAACCGCTTTTTGGTGCGAGCGGCTTAGGTTCTGTTGACGATACGCCACGCTTCCTGCTGAAAATCGCCATCAGAAAACACTTACCCCACCCGGCGTGTATGGCACGGCAATTGCAAAAAAGGAAATGATACCTATAGGCCACGTCTTCCGGTGTCGGCTGTTGTCAGCGGTTATCAGACAACTTTTATCAGAGACAGTTTACAAAAAGGACCCATCATGAACTTACTTCTTAAAGGTAGAGTGCCCAGATCCTCAACGAACTTTCATCGTAATGCCTTAAAAAACTCGGCCGACCTCGGCCGCCAAGCACCTCGCATGGTTCCTCGCACGGCCCATTACACGGATCCACTGTTGAAGGCTTTCGTGGCATATCAAGAAATGAAAAAGAAAGCGATGGTGGTCGACCCGAAGGTCATCGCCGCTACACCCAAGGTGATCAGTTCAACACTAGCGGAACCGTGGAAAGTGGTTACCGTTCCTGAAAGCGAGTTTGCGGCGCTGAAAGCCACGGACTACCATGGTTTAGAGTTTGGTAAGGCACTCTATAACATCGCCGCGCAAAAACCACCCAGCAACACCAATCCCTACGATGCGGACACGTTACCGCTGAAAGACCAATTACAGAGTCGCAAACCAGGTGAGGGCATATTCACCAATGTCGCGACAGGACCGTATGGACAGAGGGAATTCAAATACCTTTATTTGATTGATTTCGCCGGTATGCACATCATCCGCGAAATGACACCCTGTGAAGAAAGTTCCCGAGGCATTCCCCTGCACAGCATGATCAAGCTTCGTGGCGTGGTTGGTGGTGAAATCTTCTTTGATGATCAGAACCCCGGCGTGGCTTACATCAATTTCGGATCGGCCCGTTTCACTTTTCGGGACTCCCTAGAGGCAGAAAACGCTTCCAAGTTCATACTTTCGCTGGGCTATGAAAAGATTGTGGCCGTCTATCAAGAACGAGATTTTTCAAAAGCCCCTTATGGCATGGATGATAGGTACGGCACAACACTTGCCAACGCAGTGTATGTCAGGGAGTCTTTGTGAATTCATTCGGCTTCCCCAGTAAATCTTCAATCATCTGAGCGATGGCGATTAATTTTGCATCCATCATGGCCAGCCCTGCTACCGTAAGGCCCACCGGTAACTCGCCTGACTGGTGGCAGGGGACTGAGATGGCGCAGCCATCAAGAAGATTGATGAGCGAAGGGTTACGGAGCAGTAGACGATTTGCTTCAAAAAAAACGGTATCCGAAGCGAGTAACGGCGCGATCTGCGGCGCAACAATAGGAACGGTCGGCATCAGAAGTGCATCGAAATCTGTCAATGCAGCGCCCACGCGGCTAATCCAGTCAGCACGCGCAGCACGGAGTTCATTCAATGCATCAGGTGATTGATGTTCGCCTTGCCGAATTCTCTGAACGACTCGGTGATCATAGGCGTCCTCGCGCGTCTCTAAAAGGGTTTGGTGCCATGCATAGGCTTCTATCGGCGAAAAGCGGTTGATCTGCGGTGCTTCGCGCAGCATGGGCATGGACACGTCGACCACTTCGACGCCGGCAGCGGAAAGACGCGACAAGGCGCGGGAAAAGGCATGCGCGACTTGCGAATCCATGTCGTCCATCACCACATCGAGCGGTATCGCGAGTCGCAGTCCGGCGAGCGTGATTCGCTCTGGCTGCAAGGGTGTATCGGCGATGACGCTGTCGACGAGTAAACAATCTTCAACCGAGTGCGCAATAGGGCCCAGCGTATCCAGCGAAGGCGAGAGCGGCACAATGCCGGTCACGGGTACCCGACGCATAGTGGGCTTGAATCCGACCAGTCCACACAGTGCGGCAGGAATGCGAATCGAGCCGCCGGTGTCTGAACCTATGGCTGCAACGCAGCTGCCACCGGCCACTGAGACTGCCGCGCCTGAGGACGATCCGCCGGGTATGCGTGACGTATCGGCTGGATTGCCGGGCGTGCCGTAATGGGGGTTGATGCCCACCCCCGAGTAGGCAAACTCGGTCATGTTGGTCTTGCCGAGCAGCGCCGCACCTGCGGCGCGCAGTCTAGCCACCACTGGGGCGTCTTGCTGAGCAGGCGGACGATCGCGCAATACGACGGAGCCAGCCAGCGTCACCTCGCCTTGGGTGTCGAACAAATCCTTGATGGATATCGGCAAGCCAGCCAGCGCGGAGATCGGCATGCCGTTCTGGCGTGCTGCATCGGCGGCGCTGGCTGCTACCAGGGCTTCCGATGCATAGATTGTGGTGAACACAGCCTGTTGGGTATTGGCGAGCGACAGACTTGATGCCACGAGATCGCTGCGACGTGCGCTCTCCATTGAAAGGATCCGGGAATAGCTTTGCTTCATGATCATGCAAGCGTTTGCGAAGAAAGAATGCGCCAGACCATAGCACATGGCTGATTGGCGCAGCTCATCACGAGAGTGTTGAAAGAGGGGCGCGGGTTATAATCACAACCTTGATTTTTACCGCGCCATCCCTGGCGCGTAACCCACTTCAAGCTGCCTCCGCCATGCTCATTTTGCCGGGCTCCAATGCCCTGTCTGCTTCCCGTATCCAGCGTTTATTGTCACAACTGAAAGCGATCCACCCTGCGGTCACGGGGATTACCGGACGATACTGCCATTTCATTGACAGCAAGACGCCGGTGAACGACGACGATCGTCAGAAACTCGAAGCAATGTTGTCCTACGGAGAACCTCTGGCGTCCGATCTCAGGGGCGAGCAATTCGTCGTCATACCGCGTTTCGGGACGATTTCGCCCTGGGCCAGCAAGGCGACAGATATCGCGCACAACTGCGGCATGTCCCACATTCACCGCATTGAGCGCGGTGTCATCTACACGGTAGCGCTCAAATCCGGACTGCTGGGCAAGTCAGCCGCGATGGATGCACAGCAAACGGCGCTGGTCGTGGGGCTGCTGCATGACCGCATGACTGAGGCAGTCATTCGCGCACCCGAAGAGGCAGCGGCGCTCTTCGAAGAATTGCCCGCACAGCCGCTAGCCTACATCGATGTAAAAACCGGTGGTCGTCATGCGCTATTGAAAGCGAATGTTGAGCTCGGTCTTGCGCTCTCGGATGACGAAATCGACTATCTCGATGCTGCCTTCAGCAGCGCGGGTCGCAATCCTACCGATGTCGAGTTGATGATGTTCGCGCAAGCCAACAGTGAACATTGCCGGCACAAGATTTTCAATGCAGACTGGACCATCGACGGCGAAGCCCAAGACCGCTCGCTGTTTGCCATGATCCGCAACACGCATCAGTTGCATCCGCAGGGTACGGTAGTGGCTTACTCGGACAATTCTTCCGTGATCGAAGGCGCGGTGGTATCGCGGTTTTATCCGCGCGCTGCACAGGGTCAGCAGTATCTTCCATCAGACGAGGCCACGCATATTCTGATGAAGGTTGAAACCCACAATCACCCGACAGCGATTTCGCCGTTTCCCGGGGCCTCCACGGGGGCAGGTGGAGAAATTCGTGATGAAGGTGCCACGGGTCGAGGCGGCAAACCCAAGGCGGGCCTGACAGGTTTTACCGTATCCAATCTCATGCTCACCCATGCCGTGCAGCCTTGGGAAAACGCGCGTGATGTCAATCAGCCAGTGTCAACCCGCAAAGATATGGGCATGTCCGATATCACTGGCAAGCCCGAGCGCATTGCGTCACCTTTGCAGATCATGATCGATGGCCCGCTGGGTGGCGCTGCATTCAACAATGAATTTGGTCGGCCGAATCTGGCGGGTTATTTCCGTACCTATGAACAAAATGTCGGTGGCACCGTGTACGGTTATCACAAGCCGATCATGATCGCCGGCGGTATGGGCAATATCGCTGCGCAGCACACAAAGAAAGAAGGCCTGCCCCCGGGCAGTTTGCTGATACAACTCGGTGGCCCCGGCATGCGCATTGGCATGGGCGGTAGTGCTGCGTCATCAATGGCCACGGGTACCAATACCGCGGACTTGGATTTTGATTCAGTCCAGCGCGGCAATCCCGAAATGGAGCGACGCGCACAAGAAGTCATCAACGCCTGCTGGGCGCTGGGTGAAGATAATCCTATTCTCTCGATACACGATGTGGGTGCTGGTGGTTTGTCGAATGCCTTCCCCGAGCTGACCAATGATGCGGGTCGTGGCGCGGTCTTTGATTTGCGCAAAGTGCCGCTCGAAGAAAGTGGACTCGCGCCCAAAGAAATCTGGAGTAATGAATCGCAGGAGCGCTACGTGATGGGTATCGCGCCATCCAGCTTGGGTTTGTTCCGAGAGTTATGCGAGCGTGAACGCAGCCCGTTTGCGGTCGTTGGCATAGCCACCGAAGAGCGGCAGCTGCGGGTGCTCGACCCCGAGCATGACAATTATCCGGTCGATATGCCCATGGATGTCTTGCTGGGCAAGCCACCGAAAATGCACCGTGATGTGCAGCGACAGTCGCTTGAACGCTCGCCGGTAGACCTCACCGATATCAGTCTGGAAGATGCCGCATTACGTGTGTTGCGTTTGCCGACAGTGGCTGATAAATCCTTCCTGATCACCATTGGTGACCGCTTCGTTGGTGGGCACACAGCGCGTGATCAGATGGTCGGTCCCTGGCAAGTGCCGGTAGCAGATTGCGCGGTCACAACCATGAGCTACGAGGGTTATCTTGGTGAAGCGATGGCGATGGGCGAGCGCACGCCATTGGCGGTTGTCAATGCGCCGGCCTCTGGCCGCATGGCAGTCGGTGAGGCCATCACGAACATCGCGGCGGCATCGATACGTCAACTTTCTGATGTTAAGTTGTCGGCCAACTGGATGGCCGCGTGCGGACAGCCGGGGCAGGATGCCGCGCTATTTGATACGGTGAAGGCTGTGGGGATGGAACTGTGTCCGGCATTGGGTATTAGCATCCCGGTCGGCAAGGATTCGCTGTCGATGCGCACGACCTGGCAGGATGACTCTGGAAGCAAAGCAGTGATTTCCCCAGTGTCGCTGATCGTGTCCGCGTTCAGTCCGGTAGCAGATGTGTGGCTGACCATGACGCCACAGCTTAGAACCGATGCCGGCGAGACGGCATTGATTTTGATTGATCTCGGGCGCGGTAAAAACCGCATGGGCGCGTCTGCACTAGCGCAAGTGATGCAGCAAATTGGTGACACGGTACCCGACGTCGACAGTGCAGAGGACCTTAAAGCTTTCTTCAATGCGATTCAGTCGCTCAACCGAGAACAGCTGCTGCTGGCCTACCATGATCGCTCGGACGGCGGTTTGTATGCAACGTTATGCGAAATGGCTTTTGCAGGTCGGACAGGACTGTCGGTCAATGTCGATATTCTGGTCACTGAGGGCGAGCATGCCAGCGATTGGGGTGATTCCAAAAACTGGGCGAGTCAGGTAGGCGAGCGACGCAATGATCTTACGCTGCGTGCGCTGTTCAACGAAGAGCTTGGCGCAGTGATTCAGGTACGCGCCGATCAGAAATCCGCCGTCATGAATGTCTTGCGCGAGCATAACCTGGGTGCTTGCAGCCATATCGTTGGCAAGCTCAATGATCGGGGTGTGATCGAGTTCACGCGAGATGCCAAAATCATTTACAGCGTGAAGCGAGTAGAACTGCATCGCACCTGGAGCGAAACCAGCTGGCGGATTGCACGGTTACGCGACAATCCGGCTTGCGCCGATGCAGAATATGACCGTCTGCTTGATGAAACCGATCCTGGCATCCATCCAAAGCTGAGTTTTGATAACGCAGAGGATATCGCTGCACCCTTCATCAACACCGGAGCGCGTCCCCGCGTGGCTATCTTGCGCGAGCAGGGCGTGAATTCGCATGTGGAGACTGCTTGGGTCATGCACAAGGCGGGCTTCGATGCGATTGATGTTCATATGAGCGATCTGATTGCCGGTCGCGCCAGTCTGACTGATGTCAAAGGGCTGATCGCCGTGGGTGGTTTTTCATATGGAGATGTGCTCGGTGCAGGCGAGGGCTGGTCAAAAACGATTTTGTTTAATGCGAACCTCTCATCGCAATTTCAGGCCTTCTTTCAGCGTACCGATACTTTCGCGCTGGGTATCTGCAACGGCTGTCAGATGATGAGCAGCTTGAAATCCATCATTCCTGGTGCCGGCCACTGGCCAAAATTCACGCGCAACCAGTCGGAGCAGTTCGAGGCACGGTTTGCAATGATTGAAGTGATGGAATCACCCTCGATCTTCTTTGCCGGCATGGCGGGCACGCAGGCGCCGATTGCGGTGGCTCACGGCGAGGGCTTTGCCAATTTTTCAGCGACCGGTACGCAGAGCGATGTCTTGGTGTCAGCGCGCTTTGTCGACAATGCTGGCGCTGTCACTGAGCGCTATCCTTACAATCCAAATGGCTCACCGGCAGGCATTACCTCAGTCACAACTTGTGATGGTCGTTTCACGGTCATGATGCCTCACCCGGAACGCGTATTCCGTACCTTGCTCAATTCATGGCATCCACCGGAATGGGGTGAAGATGCACCCTGGATGCGTATGTTCCGCAATGCGCGTAAGTGGGTTGGCTAACGGAGTACAGCACGGCACGATCCGAACATCTTGGGCTGATGGCTTTGCTACTCACGTTCACTGAAAAAACAAAGGGCTCCGAAAGGAGCCCTTTGTGCATGAGCCCCACGTTGGGCTCATTGGCGAAGACTATCGATTACTGAATCTTCGCTTTCTTCTTCAGGTCTTGCTGGAATGCCTGCAGCTTTTTCTGTTGCAGCGATTCAGAGATCTGTGCTTTGACCTCTTCAAACTTGGGTACCTGTGCGTCGCGTGTTTCCTCAAGCTTGATCACGTGAAAACCGAATTCGGTTTGCACTGGTGCTTGTGAAAACTCACCGGCTTTCAGAGCGACCATCGCGTCCGAGAATGGCTTCACAAACGCGCTTGCAGGCGCCCAACCCAAGTCACCGCCGTGCTGTGCCGACACCGTATCCTTCGATCCTTTGGTTAAGTCTTCGAACTTGGTGCCGGATTTCAGTTTGCTGATGATGCCTTTCGCATCTTCTTCTTTCTCAACCAGAATGTGGCGTGCGTGGTATTCCTTGCCACCCGACTGCGCTTTGAATTTGTCGTACTCAGCCTTCATTTCTTCGTCTTTGACCGGATTCTTGGTCAGGTATTCAGCGGCCAGCGCGCGAATGACGATGGATTGGCGGGCGAGTTCAACCTGGTTTTTGATGTCGGCGCGTGCGCCGATGCCTTGACGATCCGCTTCTTGTGTCAGGATTTCCCGGTTGATCAGTTCATCTTTAATCATGGCGCGCATTTCGGGCGTGTCCTGCTGACCCTGTTGGACCATTTGCTTGACCATGGCATCAACACGGTTCGAGGGAACGGCTTTGCCGTTGACGACGGCCACGTTTTGCGCCATCGCGGAAAGTGAAGCGAATGCGGCCAGTGCGAGCAGCAAACGAGCGGAGTTCAAGTTCTTCATGTGGGGTAATGGTGAAAATGTTGGAAAAAATACCGTATCGGTTCCAGAAGTGGCAGCTTAGTTCTCAGCCGCTTCTGCCGGGGTCAGCAGCGTCATTGCGAGAGCATGTATCTCTTTTTGCATCAACTCGCGCAGGCAATCATACACCAGGCGGTGGCGGCCGACTTTACCCAAGCCTTCGAAGCGTGCTGATACCAAGCGTAAACGGTAATGCCCCCCGCCCGAGGCGGCTCCTGCATGGCCAGCGTGCAGTGCCGACTCGTCGTCGATTTGGCACTCCAGGGGTTCGAAGCCCTCACTCAGCAAGGTGTTGATGGTCTCGACGCGATTCATTCCGCCTCCTTCAGATAACGGCCCAGATAGATGCTTTGCGCAATGATAAAGACGATCATCAGACCGAGAAAGCCAAACAATTTGAAATTCACCCAAAAGGCGAGGGGAAAGCTGAACGCCACATAAAGATTGACCGCCCCCATCGCTGCAAAAAACAATCCCCAAGCCAGGTTCAGGCGGGTCCAGACGGGATCTGGCAGCGTGAGTTGTTTTCCCATCATCGAACGCATGAGATTTTTACCGAACAAAATAGGGCTCACAAGCAAAGCAAGTGAGAAACACCAATACAGCACAGTCGGTTTGAGTTTGATGAATTGTTCATCATGAAAATAAATCGTCGCGCCACCGAACAAGACGATGATACCCAGTGATACCCAGAGCATATTGTCGACAGGCTTGCGTCTTGCGAGCAACCAGCCAATCTGCGCGATCGTCGCCAGAATGGTTACTGCCGTGGCAAGCAGTATCGGTGCCTGCGCCAAGGTGACTTCGCCGCCAGAGACCAGCGTCGACAGGTACTGGTCGGCGAATGCCTGTGCGGCCTCCGGGTTGGCGCCCGCAACTTTGAAAACCAGAAAAAATAGAATGACCGGAAATAGGTCGAATAAAAGTTTCATGACGGGGTAAGCCTAAGGCGATGGAATAAAAGTCAATGAAGCCGAATTGATGCAATACCGCAGACCGGTGGGCGGTGGCCCGTCAGGAAACACATGGCCGAGATGGGCATCGCAGACATTGCAAAGAATTTCAGTTCTGATCATGCCATAGCTGTGATCCGCTCGTTCAGCGACATGCGAAGGATTAATGGCTTTGAAATAACTGGGCCATCCGCAGCCGGAATCAAATTTGGTGTCGGATTCGAATAGTGGCGTTTCACAGCATACGCATTGATAGACACCATGTTCGTGATGATCCCAGTATTTACCGGTGAAAGCGCGCTCGGTACTTGCTTGTCGAGTCACCTCGTAAGACATTGGCTCGAGCAGGGTGCGCCATTCGGCATCGGTACGCACAATTTTTTTAACACTCATTACTTGCCTCCTAGCCTATTCATGATGAGCAGCTGACTTCAATCCCTGAAGCCCAGTCCGGAGGCAGTGCAGCATAGTGCTCATGCTCGGGTTGTTCATCAAAGGGTCTCTGCAA
>CANKWG010000086.1 GCA_947487325.1 Oxalobacteraceae bacterium
TAATGATGAGTTTTCCATGGGTTTACCTTGATATCTTTATTTTCTCGTTACCGTCAAAAATCACTTCCGTATCTTTGATCGTAATTAGCGTGTGGCCATTGATATCACCGCCACGAGTCACACGCTGACCGCTCTCGGTAATCACAAAAGGCATATTTCCGCCAACGACGATCTGGACGTTGAAGGGCGATTTTTTTTGAACGACCCGTATCGTTGCGCGAATCGGTAGAATTTTTCCGTAATCGTCATTGAACTCGGTCAGAACAGTCTCCCAACTTCGCAAATCTTCTTCGGTCATGGTGCCGCGCAAAACGAATTCGGGTTGTCGGCTGACTACCTGAAGTTTTTTAGTAAGGCCTGCCGATATGATTTTTTCCTGAAACTGTTGCGGAAGGTCATCTGCCTGCAAAATCACACCGTCGATCTGACGTAACCCTGGCACCTCGGATTTGACCAGTTCGTAAGCACTTTCCTTGGCGGTCTGCGTCAATACCGCGCCACGTACTTTCAGCACGCCATTTGTGACGCTCTCTGCTTTCAGCTTAGCGCGAGCCGGATCTAGCTTGTCTGCCAGAATTTTTCTGGCGGCCTCCAATAACTCGCCGTCGACATACAGCTCAGTTTTGGGTGAGGGGGAGATATTGTCGAGCGCTTGAATTAAGCGTTTTTTTGTATTGCCGTCAGGTAGATAACCAAAAACACTGATACTGCCCTTATCGGAAACTTTCATCTCCACCGACCCGGTCAAATCAAGATTCTGAATAATTTGCAGGATTTTTTGCTGATTAACTGGGACAGTCGGAGCAACAGGTTTAGAGGCGGTCGCGACGACCTGAGGATGTGCCTGTTGCTCAATCATCCAGGCCGCCAATGAAATACCAGCCAAAACAATCAAGCACAAACCCACCGCAGAAATAATTAACGTGATTTTTGCCCGATTGCGCAAACGACTAGCGGGATTGTCTGCCGTCCGAGTCGGAACTTCACTCTCGCTCAATGTTTGTTCTACCGGGCATGGTGGTGCCGGCGTAGGGAGCACGTCAGCGGGATCTGGCCAGCGCGCGTCCACGCTGTCAACGCTAACCCAGACACCACCCAGATCAACGGGCATCCCCAGTGTCAGGGGGAACGTATCCATGATTTCATTGCCTTGGGCATCGCAGACCTTGCCCTCGACGGGTTTGACCGTGATTTGATCTCCATCAAAACTTATTCTCGCGTGAATCGACTCCAGCCGCGAACCCATCAGAATGATCTCGCATTCATCGGATGTTCCCAAGGAGTAATCACCTATGCCGAGACTTAAGGAGCTGCCTGCTTGGGGGCCGACCAGTACGCGTAGTTCGACCTGAGCCTGTAATGTATCGAAGCTGGGTTCTAATTTCATGTAAAGCTTTCGTGAACTTTTATCGGAGTCTGGATACAATAGTTTTGTTGCGCTAAATCCCCATAAAAAATACTTAAAAGATGACGATACATACTGAAATCCGTGGTCAGGTGCTTATTGTCCGACCCAGTGGCGATATTAGTAAAATGGCGGCCAGCGAGTTGCACGAGCTGCTCGATAACGCGATAGCAGAAGGCGTAACGCGGCTTGTTTTTGATTTTTCTTGCCTTAGCCATATCTCCAGTGACGGCTTGCGGGTGATTCTCAAAGCCACTGAGGAAGTTCAGTCCCGAAAAGGGCAGGTCGTATTGGCTGAGATGGGTGAGCAGGTGCGCGGTGTATTTGAAGCTAGTGGCTTCTTGGGGCTGATCAGAGAATTCACTGATCTTGAAGTCGCGGTCAATGCCACGAGTGCCGAGGCAATTTGAAAAAATAGACGACATCGTCACAGCTCCACCCGCGCCAGAGGCTGAATATTGATTTCCTGTGTCAGCTCTTGAAACGAGAGTACGGGCAATTCATACAAATCCTGCTCGATCATTTTCCGCATGTAATTTCTCACCATGTTCATGGCTATGCCAAAAAGCCAAGTCGACAATTTCGAATCACCCCGAAAACTGGCTATCGTACGGGCTGCTTCAACAAAAGCCTGTTGAGTGATGTCCGCGGCATCATCGGGATGATCAATGTACTTGATTACAAATCGGTAAAGTCTTCGCTGATGTTGATCGATCAGATCGCGGAAGAGAATCTCTTGGTCTCTTTCAAGTAGAGGTATGTCGGACAATGGATCCGATCGTAGTTCTAAAGAAGAGTATATTTTCTTCGTTGGGGATGGCTTTTTTTCTTCATAGCCCTCCTCGGGTTCGAGTTCATCGTCCGATTCTGGGCTATCGATATCACCATCTATCTCAACAATGAGATCATCCATAAGCAATAAAGGATCAAATTCATTCTCTTCGGATGTCAGAAGTTGGTCGTTCATCGAATCGTTCCTTCGTTTTGAAGAATTCAGTCCCACTTGCGTAACCTGAACGGATAGGTAGGACGCGATTTCAACCAGTAATGACAGGTAATTGCCGCTTGGTATGAGGTCGTGATTAAAGTGCTTAAAAAAAATGCTTGATGAACTTTTGTTTCCATCTAGCAAGCAAATTAATCGCAAAATTACCTAATTCATGGGATTGACAAAGCGAGATTAATTGTTTACGCCAGCCTTGAAAATTCTCATGAAAAATGAGTCTTTTGACATTCATAAAACTCATAGACCGATATCCGGCGATAGATCGTTTATCTGCAGAAACTTCCTCAGCGCTTATAATGTGTGGTCAGTTTTTCAGGAGCTATGTTGGTCATGCACTATCTGTCGACCCGTGGGCATCAAGCCGCATCGTCCTTTTCCGACATCCTGCTCGGCGGTTTGGCGCCGGATGGCGGCCTTTACTTGCCGTCTCATTACCCTCAGGTAAGTAGTGCTGAGCTTGATCAGTGGCGTGATCTGTCCTATGCCGGGCTTGCCAGCGAAATCCTGAAGAAATTTGCGACCGACATCCCGCCGTCCGATATTGACCAGCTCACTGCCCGAACCTACACGGCTGCCGTTTACTGCAATGCACGCGCTGACGAAGACACGTCGCGTATCACCCCTCTGCGTTCGCTCGAAACCTCGGGCGACCTTTCCCTGATTCTGCAAGCCCTTTCCAATGGGCCGACTCTGGCCTTTAAGGATATGGCCATGCAACTGTTGGGTAACCTGTTTGAGTACACGCTGGCAAAGCAACAGGCCGAACTCAATATATTCGGAGCAACTTCAGGTGATACCGGCAGCGCTGCTGAATATGCGATGCGGGGAAAGCGAGGGATTCGGGTATTCATGCTGTCGCCTCATCAGAAAATGAGTGCATTTCAATGCGCACAAATGTTCAGCTTGCAAGATCCGAATATTTTTAATATTGCGGTGGAAGGTGTTTTCGACGACTGCCAGGACATGGTCAAGGCGGTGTCAAACGATCTTGAATTCAAAGCACGTCAGAAGATTGGCACCGTCAATTCCATTAACTGGGCACGCGTCGTGGCGCAAGTGGTGTACTACTTCCGCGGCTATTTATCTGCCACGACGAACAATGAACAGCGTGTGTCGTTCACTGTCCCTTCTGGCAATTTCGGAAATATTTGCGCCGGCCACATTGCGCGGATGATGGGTCTACCGATCAGTAAACTGGTCGTGGCGACCAATGAAAATGATGTGCTGCACGAGTTTTTTCAGACGGGTGTCTACCGGGTACGTAAATCTGCAGAAACCCTGCACACCAGCAGTCCCAGCATGGATATCAGCAAGGCGTCGAATTTCGAGCGATTCATCCACGATTTGCTTGAAGGTGATCGCGATAGGGTGCGCGCGCTGTTCATGAAAGTCGAAACGCAGGGCGGTTTCGATTTGTCAGGCAGGCCGGGCAGTGATGGAGATGAATTCAAGCGTGTAGCTGAATTTGGGTTTGCTTCAGGAAAATCCGTTCACGCAGATCGCCTGTCTACGATTCGTGATGTCTATTCCCGCCACGGGCTGATGATTGATACGCACACGGCCGATGGTGTGAAAGTCGCTCGCGAGCATTGGGAGCCGGGTGTGCCAATGATTGTGCTTGAAACGGCGCTACCGGCAAAGTTCAGCGAAACCCTGCGCGAGGCGTTGGGGCGCGACGCTGAACGACCCGCGGGTTTCGAGCACATTGAATCCTTGCCGCAGCGTTTCGACGTTATGGATGCGGATGTGGCTGCGATCAAGACCTACATTGCCGCCCACACAGGACTGTAGGATGGGCCGGCTTAGGCGATCACAGTAAGCGATCACAGTGAGCGATCGCAGAGGCGTTACAATCCGGCGCGAGACAACAACCCCGGCAAGACAATGACAACAAAAGCCCCCATGCTGAGCGTGCAGGAAGCGCTTGGATTTCTGCTGACAGCTGCTCGCCCTGTGACGGAGACACAGACGGTATCCACCCTCGAAGGGACCGGCCGTGTGCTGGCTGCCGACCAGCAATCCCAGCTTGACGTGCCACCCATGGACAATACGCAGATGGACGGTTACGCGGTTCGTGCCGCCGATTGCGCCAGTGGTCATGCATCGCTGAAGGTAGCGCAGCGCATTCCTGCTGGCCATGTGGGGCAGCCACTCGCAGCTGGCACTGCCGCGCGTATTTTTACTGGCGCACTGATCCCTGAAGGCGCAGACGCCGTCATCATGCAAGAGCAGTGCAGCTTCGATCAGGGTAGTGGCTTGGTGACGATCTCGCACACACCGCAATCCGGTGAATGGATACGCCGCGCCGGAGAGGACATTCATGCCGGCAGCACCATCCTGCCCGCGGGTACACGCTTGCGCGCGCAGGAGTTGGGCTTGCTGGCGTCGGTTGGGCTGGCCTCTCTGCCGGTATTTCGTCGTTTGCGCGTGGCCGTGTTTTTTACTGGCGATGAGCTGACCATGCCCGGCGAACCTCTCAAGCCCGGTGCCATCTACAACTCCAATCGCTTCATGCTGCGCGGTTTGTTGGATCACCTGGGCTGCGATGTTACGGATCTTGGTAACGTCCCTGACTCGCTGGATGCGACCCGTGCCGCCTTGCGTCAGGCGGCATCTGGCCATGATCTGATTGTCACCTCCGGTGGTGTTTCGGTGGGTGAAGAGGATCACATCAAGCCTGCCGTCGAGGCCGAAGGACGTCTCAATCTCTGGCAAATTGCGATCAAGCCCGGCAAACCACTCGCCTTCGGTGAAGTGGGTCAGGGCGAGCGGCCAGCGTTTTTTGTTGGCTTGCCCGGCAACCCCGTCTCGAGCTTCGTGACCTTCTTGCTCTTTGTGCGGCCTTTTATCCTTGCACTGCAAGGCGCGAAGCCATCCAATCCACCACGCTTTACTATGCGCGCTGATTTCAGTTGGCCCAAGGCAGACCGGCGGAATGAATTTCTTCGAGTTCGCATCAATGAGGCGCAGGGATTGTCCTTGTTTCCCAACCAGAGCTCGGGTGTGCTGACCTCGACCGTCTGGGGCGATGGATTAGTCGACAATCCGCCCGGCCAGACCATCGCCGCTGGAGATACCGTACACTTCATTCCTTTCTCGGAATTGCTTTACTGAGCCCGTCATGCAGATACATTTGAAATTCTTTGCCAGCCTGAGAGAGGCGGTCGGCACCTCAAGCGAGACACTCACGCTGCCAGCCGAAATACGCTCCGCCGGCGAGGTGCGGGCCTTGCTTCAGTCGCGCGGCGGTGTCTGGGCTGAGGCACTGGCTGAGGGCAAATCCCTTCGCATCGCCTGCAACCAGCAGATGGTGGATGCGACTGCCATGCTGAGCGAAGGCTGCGAGTTGGCTTTTTTTCCCCCTGTGACCGGCGGTTGAACCGAAGCGGAGAATCTTGATGGCTGTACGAGTACAAACCGCAGACTTTGATCTCACGACTGAACTCGCGCAACTGCGTGCCAACACACCTAAAGTGGGGGCGGTCGTCACTTTTCTGGGTACGGTACGTGATCTGAACGAAGGTGAGCATGTCGCGGAAATGGAGCTCGAGCATTATCCCGGCATGACTGAAAAATCCCTGGAGGACATCGTCAATCAAGCCAAAGGGCGTTGGGATATTTTTGATGCGCTGGTGATTCATCGTGTCGGGCCACTCAAGCCACTGGATCAGATAGTGCTCGTGGCTGTGACATCGGCCCACCGCGGCGAAGCGTTTGATGCCTGCGAATTCATCATCGATTACCTCAAGACCGAAGCACCTTTCTGGAAAAAAGAACAAACGCCCGCGGGTGCGCGCTGGGTGGATGCGCGCGTTTCCGACGATGAGGCCATGGCGAAATGGGCCCCAGTTTCCCAAGCCTGATTGCGATTGCAATCGGCGCCACGCTAGGTGCCTGGTCGCGTTGGGGGCTTTCCCTTTGGCTGAATGCACGAGTTGAAAACCTGCCACTGGGTACACTCGCAGCGAATCTTGTCGGCGGCTATCTGATCGGCGTTGCCGTTGGGCTTTTTCAAAGCCTGCCTGACTTGCCTCCGGAATGGCGTCTCCTGTTCGTCACAGGATTTCTCGGTGCGCTGACTACCTTTTCCAGTTTCTCAGCCGAATCTCTGTTGCTCTTGCAACGCGGCGCTTATGGCTGGGCTTTCCTGCATACCGGCGTGCATTTGTTGGGGTCGTTGGCCTGCTGCATGGCAGGACTGGCCACTTGGCGCTGGTTTGCTGCCTGAAAGTATGCCTCGCAGGGGTGCTTTGTTCTCGGACAATGTTCATAACTACAAATGCGTTTTTAGTTGAGAAAACGCTTCCAAGCCATTGATTTTTAAGGCTTCTGACTTATTCTGTAGCGTTGTCTCTCCAGAAGACTGGTATTTATTCAACCTTGAATTCCAGCCAGTCAGCCCAATAATAATTCCAGACCGAATACCACTGGAGTTGATTCATGCGCCTCGACAAACTCACGACCAAGCTGCAAGAAGCGCTCTCCGACGCTCAGAGCCTCGCCGTAGGCAGCGACAACCAATACATTGATCCGCTGCATCTGCTGATGGCCTTGCTGAATCAGGATGACGGCAGTAGCCGCTCCTTGCTCCAGCGGGCCGGTGTCAACGTGGGTGGACTCGTCAATCAGCTTAAGCAAGCCATCGATCGCTTGCCCAGCGTCACCGGCGCGGGCGGCGAAGTCCAGGTGGGACGTGAACTGACGGCCTTGCTAAATCTGGCCGACAAGGAAGCCCAGAAACACAATGACCAATTCATCGCGAGCGAGATGGTGCTGCTGGCACTGACTGACGACAAATCTGAAGCCGGTCGTCTGGTACGCGATCATGGTCTGACACGCAAATCAATGGAAACCGCGATTCAGGCCGTGCGCGGTGGTTCAAAAGTCGATTCGCAGGATGCAGAAGGCCAGCGAGAATCATTGAAGAAATACACCCTTGATCTGACCGAGCGCGCGCGACAGGGTAAGTTGGATCCCGTTATCGGTCGCGACGATGAAATTCGCCGTGCGATTCAAGTACTGCAGCGTCGGAGCAAGAATAATCCCGTACTGATCGGCGAGCCCGGTGTTGGCAAGACCGCCATCGTCGAAGGTCTGGCTCAGCGTATCGTCAATGGGGAAGTGCCCGAGAGCCTGAAAAACAAGCGCGTTCTGTCGCTTGATATGGCCGCTCTGCTGGCGGGCGCCAAGTATCGCGGTGAATTCGAAGAGCGCCTGAAGTCCGTACTCAAAGAGCTCGCACAAGACGAAGGAATGACCATCGTCTTCATCGATGAAATGCACACCATGGTGGGTGCTGGTAAAGCCGAAGGTGCCATGGATGCCGGCAATATGTTGAAGCCCGCACTGGCGCGTGGTGAATTACATTGCGTCGGTGCGACCACGCTGGATGAATACCGCAAGTACATCGAAAAAGACGCAGCGCTCGAGCGTCGCTTTCAGAAAATCATGGTCGATGAGCCTAGTGTCGAAGCGACCATCGCCATCTTGCGTGGCTTACAGGAAAAATACGAAGTGCATCACGGCGTGGATATCACCGACCCGGCGATCGTGGCCGCCGCCGAGCTCTCGCATCGTTACATCACGGATCGTTTTTTGCCCGACAAAGCAATCGACCTGATTGACGAGGCTGCGTCAAAAATCAAAATCGAGATTGATTCCAAGCCCGAGGTCATGGACAAGCTGGATCGCCGCCTGATTCAGCTCAAGATCGAGCGCGAGGCGATGAGAAAGGAAAAAGACGAAGCATCCCAAAAGCGTCTGGGTTTGATCGAAGAAGAAATCACGCGTTTAGAACGCGAATATGTGGATCTTGAGGAGGTGTGGCGAGCTGAAAAATCAGCGGTCCAGGGTAGCCAGCACATCAAGGAAGAAATCGAAAAGCTGCGCCTGCAAATGGAAGAAGCCCGCCGAAAGGGTGACTGGCAAAAAATGTCCGAGCTGCAGTACGGCCGCATGCCCGAGCTGGAAGCCAAACTCAAGCAGGCGGACAAGGGCGATGCTGCGAGCGACAAGCCGCGCCTGTTACGAACGCAAGTCGGCGCAGAGGAGATCGCCGAAGTTGTTTCACGCGCTACTGGTATCCCTGTATCCAAGATGATGCAGGGTGAGCGTGACAAGTTACTGCAAATGGAAGATGAGCTGCATAAGCGCGTGGTAGGGCAGCACGAAGCAATCGGTGCGGTCTCGGATGCGATACGGCGTTCACGCGCAGGTCTGGCTGATCCTCATCGCCCATATGGCTCGTTCATGTTCCTCGGACCCACGGGCGTGGGCAAGACCGAGTTGACCAAGGCGCTGGCTGCCTTCCTGTTCGATACCGAAGAATCGCTCATTCGTTTGGACATGAGCGAGTTCATGGAAAAACATTCCGTCGCTCGACTCATTGGTGCGCCGCCGGGTTATGTGGGCTATGAGGAGGGCGGTTATTTGACGGAGGCCGTGCGTCGCAAGCCCTACAGCGTGATTCTGCTCGATGAAATCGAGAAGGCTCATCCGGATGTCTTCAACGTTTTGCTGCAGGTACTGGATGACGGTCGCATGACTGACGGGCACGGTAGAACCGT
>CANKWG010000087.1 GCA_947487325.1 Oxalobacteraceae bacterium
TCACCGAACAGGCCAACACCATGTTTGCCAAGGTGATGAGTATTTCCGATGTGATGATGTGGCGTTATTACGAGTTGCTGTCCTTCCGCTCGATGGCTGAAATCGCGCAATTCAAAACGGATGTCGAAGGTGGTCGCAACCCGCGTGACATCAAGGTGCTGCTCGCCCAGGAAATCGTCGAGCGTTTCCATTCGCGCCAAGCGGCAGAAGATGCGTTGACTGATTTCAATCATCGCGCGCGCGGCGGCATACCGGATGAAGTTACTGAAATTGCGTTGTCCGGTGCGCCGATGGGCATAGGTCAGTTACTGAAACAAACCAATCTGTGCGCATCGTCATCGGAAGCACTGCGCATGGTCGAGCAAGGTGGCGTGCGCATCGATGGCGCTGCCGTCAGCGATAAAGCGCTCAAGGTCGATGCGGGCACTTTTGTTGTGCAAGTCGGCAAACGAAAATTTGCACGGGTTACGCTGTCTTGATCGCGCTGCTACAGCGTGTCACTGAGGCCAGTGTTACGGTAGAGAGTGAATGCATAGGCCGCATTGCGCATGGCCTGATGGTTTTGTTGTGTGCAGAGCGGGGTGATAGCGAAAAAGAAGCCGATGCCTTGCTCGCCAAATTGCTTAGCTACCGTGTGTTTGCCGATGCCGAAGGCAAAATGAATCTGAATCTTGCCCAGATACAGGGCGGTCTCTTGCTGGTTCCCCAGTTCACGCTCGCTGCCGATACCCGTTCGGGTACGCGCCCCTCATTCACGCCCGCTGCGCCACCTGCTGAGGCCAGTCGGTTGTTTGATTACACACTCTCGCGGGCGCGTGCTTTGCATCTCGTTGTGGAATCGGGCCACTTTGGCGCTGATATGCAAGTCGCGCTGGTCAATGACGGTCCGGTGACTTTCTGGTTGCAGGTCTTGCCTGCGAAGACTGCATGATGAGCCTGTCACTATTTTTTTGATCCGAGGCGCGTCCGTATGACTGACATTCTCCTGATTCGCCATGGCGAGACCGCATGGAACCGTATGCGGCGTATGCAAGGGCATATCGATATCGGTTTAAATGACGAAGGGCAGCGACAAGCGCGATCATTGGCACGTGCTTTGCAGAGTGAGCCCCCGGCAGCGATTTATGCCAGCGACTTGCAAAGAGCCCGCAACACCGCACAGGCCGTCGCCGACATACATCAGCTTCCTGTGCATATCGATAGCGCGCTGCGCGAACGATGCTATGGCGCTTTCGAAGGTTTGATGTACGATGAAATCAGCCTTCAACATCCCGAAGCGTTTGCACTCTGGCAGTCCCGCGATCCGCAGGCACGCTTTCCGGCGGGCGAGCGCGAGGCAGAAACATTGGAAGAATTTCATCAGCGATCGGTAGATGTTGTTACCCGCATTGCGCAGCAACACCCCGATCAGCGTATCGTGATCGTTACACACGGCGGTGTGCTCGATTGTCTTTATCGCGCAGCGCATGACTTGTCCATCACATCACCGCGTGATTTTGCGATCCTAAATGCGGCGATCAATCGCCTCCAGTGGGATGGTCGCCAATTCCGCGTGCAGCAATGGGCCGATGCGACCCACCTCGAGGCCGATGGCCTCGATGAAATCGATCGTTCTCATCCCGCGGCATGACCCAAATCGGTTTATCCCGGCATCGGCCCAGCTGCGTATAAAATAGGCAGCCTTTTGCAGTGCCATCCCAGCGGAACCCCTCATGCAGCTCGGCCCCTATCAGCTTCGCAACAATGTCTTTGTCGCCCCCATGGCGGGTGTGACCGACCGGCCATTTCGCCAATTGTGCAAGGAGCTGGGCGCAGGCTATGCGGTCTCTGAAATGGCCGCGTCCAATCCACGCGTATGGGCCAGCGAGAAAACAGCACGACGTATTAATCACGAAGGCGAAATGGAACCCAAGGCGGTGCAGATCGCCGGTGCCGATCCTGCGCTGCTGGCTGAAGCGGCGCGCTTTAACGTCGATCGTGGTGCCCAGATCATCGACATCAATATGGGCTGCCCAGTCAAAAAAGTTTGCAACAACTGGTGCGGCTCGGCGCTCTTGCGCGATGAGCCCTTGGTGGCCAGTCTGCTCGAAGCCGTAGTTGCGGCGGTCGATGTGCCGGTGACGCTGAAATTTCGTACGGGCTGGGATCGGCAACATAAAAACGCACTAACGATTGCGCGTATTGCCGAGCAAACCGGTATCGCCATGCTGACCTTGCATGGCAGAACGCGCGCGGATGGCTACAGTGGCGAGGCCGAGTACGACACCATCGCCGCAGTCAAGGCAGCGGTGCGTATTCCCGTCGTTGCGAATGGCGATATCGACACGCCTGAAAAAGCCGCCTTCGTCCTGAAACAAACCGGTGCCGATGCCATCATGATCGGTCGCGCAGCGCAGGGACGTCCGTGGATTTTTCGCGAGATCGATCATTTTTTGCGTACTGGCCAGCATCTTTTACCACCGACCGTTGAAGAGGTCAGGCAGTTGATGTCGCGCCATTTGCTGGAGCACTATGCATTTTATGGCGACTATCTTGGCGTGCGTACCGCGCGCAAACACATAGGCTGGTATGTCAAATCACTGGAGGGTGGAGAGATCTTTCGTCAGCAGATGAACCTGATCGAAGATTGTGACACTCAGCGTGCAGCAGTCGATGCATTTTTTCATTCGCAGCACGAGCTGGGCGAGCGGTTACAATATGCGCCCGCCGCACATAAGCTGGCGGCATGAAACTGCAGAGTTTGCATAATCCCTCACATTTCGTACCGACCGAATCAGCATGAGCAAAGATAATATTCAGGATGTCGTCAAGAAAAGTCTTGAGAAATATTTCCGTGATCTCGGGGAAATGCAGCCACACAACGTCTACGAAATGGTCGTTGTTACCGTCGAAAAACCCATGTTGGAAGCCGTGATGGTTCGCGCCAAAGGCAATCAGTCACACGCCGCCGAGATGTTGGGCATTAACCGCAACACACTGCGTAAAAAATTGCAGCAGCACAGCTTGCTCTGATCTTGCAAATTCATTATTGCGCAGGCGGCTAGGTCAGCGCGAATGAACTAAAACTGTAATTTTTTTAGCTAAAAAAATAGCAACAAGCCCTTAATTTTTTTGGGCCCCGCGTCGCACTGCTGCGTTGGTGCGCCATAAAACGGGGATTAATTTAGTATCTCCCCGGCCTGTCTTATTCAAATTTTGATAATTTCTCATGATCAAACAAGCGCTTATTTCTGTCTCTGATAAAACTGGCGTGCTTGAATTTGCCAAAGCACTCGCTTCCATGAACGTGAAGCTGCTGTCCACTGGCGGCACGGCCAGAATGCTGGCAGACAATGGCCTTGAGGTTACCGAGGTAGCCGACTACACCGGTTTCCCCGAAATGCTCGATGGACGTGTCAAGACCTTGCATCCCAAGGTGCATGGCGGCATCCTCGCGCGTCGAGATTTCCCTGCGCACATGCAGGCACTGGCCACGCATGACATACCCACTATCGATATGGTGGTGGTTAATCTGTATCCCTTTCAGCAAACCGTCGCCAAAGACCAATGCGAGCTCGAAGATGCGATTGAAAACATCGATATCGGTGGCCCGGCCATGCTGCGGTCTTCGGCAAAAAATCACAAAGATGTGGTCGTGATTTGTGATCCTTCGGATTACAAACAGGTATTGATCGAAATGCAAACAGGGCGGGGCGATGTGAGTTACGAGACCCGCTTCGCGCTCGCCAAAAAAGTATTCGCGCATACCGCGCAATACGATGGTGCCATTACCAATTACCTCAGCGCGCTAGGTCCGGACCGGCAGCATGCAACACGCGCCGTCTATCCCGAGACACTCAACCTGCAATTCACCAAAGTGCAGGACATGCGCTATGGCGAAAATCCTCACCAGTCCGCCGCTTTTTATTGCGACATCACCGCGGTTGAGGGTGCACTGGCAAATTACCGTCAGCTCCAGGGCAAGGAGCTCTCGTACAACAACATCGCTGATGCCGATGCGGCATGGGAATGTGTCAAAAGTCTCGAAGGTAGCGCCTGCGTCATCATCAAACACGCCAACCCCTGCGGCGTGGCGCTGGGTGTCGATGCTTCGGACGCTTATGCAAAAGCCCTGCAGACGGATCCCACCTCCGCATTTGGCGGCATCATTGCGTTGAATGTCGAAGTGGATGGCAAAGCCGCTGAGGCCATTGCCAAGCAATTCGTTGAAGTACTGATTGCACCCGCATTCACGGCTGAAGCATGCAAGGTATTTGAAGCTAAACAAAATGTGCGCCTGCTGGAAATTCCGCTCGGCCATGGCAGTAACGCATTTGATATCAAGCGTGTTGGTGGCGGTTTGCTGTTACAGGCGCCGGATGCGAAGCAGGTGATGCCTGCCGAGTTCGTCGTCGTCAGTAAAAAGCAGCCAACGCCACAGCAGCTGCAGGACATGATGTTCGCATGGCGCGTCGCTAAATTCGTTAAATCGAATGCCATTGTATTTTGTGGCAACGGCATGACGCTCGGTGTCGGTGCCGGACAAATGAGTCGGGTGGATTCGGCACGCATCGCCTCGATCAAGGCACAAAACGCCAATCTTTCACTCGCTGGCTCTGCCGTGGCCTCTGATGCTTTCTTCCCGTTTCGCGATGGATTGGATGTCGTGGTCAGTGCTGGTGCGACTGCGGTGGTGCAGCCAGGTGGATCGATGCGTGATCAGGAAGTGATTGACGCGGCGGATGAGCAAGGGGTGGTTATGGCGTTTACGGGGGTTAGGCACTTCAGGCATTGATAAGCTGGCAGGTTCGCCAGGTCCTGTGTTCTGTGGAGTAGGTGCAGTGCCTGCGTGCTTTTTTGAGGCCCCGTTTTGCGAAGATGGATCCCAGATTTCCCCCAGCCTTCGCTGGGGCGGTGGCTGGGATGACGGGGGTTGTTAGGCCCGGTGCTTAATTGAATTGCTGCAGTACCCCTGCATTAAGGCGTTGCAGTTAGACGACGATGGCGCTTAATTTTTGTCTCGATGACTTTGGTTTCGTCGGCATACGCCTGTTCCTTAGTGGGGCGCATTCAAATTTCTGGCATGGTCATGGCACCCACCGACTCGTCGTCCCAGCGAAAGCTGGGATCCATTCCCGTCAAAATTGGTAAGGAGCTTAGTGGCTTACGTCTACATCCTTGCAAGCCGCAAAAACGGTACACTTTATGTTGGCGTTACTCGCGATCTTATTCGCCGCATCTACGAACACAAATCAAGTGTCGTCGAAGGATTTACAAAAAAATATAAAGTTGACCAGCTTGTCTGGTTCGATCATTCAGAATCTATCATCGCCGCCATCCAGCGTGAAAAACAAATCAAAGCCTGGAAGCGCGACTGGAAGATCCAGCTAATAGAACAAGCCAACCCCCACTGGCACGACCTCTACCCCGCCCTCCTGTCATAATCCCGGCATGAAAATCCTCGGCATCGACCCCGGCTTGCGCGTGACTGGCTTTGGCGTGATACGCAAAGAGGGTAATCGGCTCGCCTACATCGCCTCTGGCACGATACGCATACCGGACGGCGACTTGCCGTCCCGACTCAAAGTTATCCTCGACGGCGTGGCCGAAGTCATCACCACCTATCAGCCCGATTGCGCAGCCATCGAGATTGTTTTTTCCAACGTCAATCCTCAATCCACATTGCTCCTAGGCCAAGCGCGCGGTGCGGCGATTTGTGGGCTCGTTGGCGCTAATCTCCCAGTGGCCGAGTACACCGCCTTGCAAGTGAAGAAAGCGGTAGTCGGCCAGGGCAAGGCGCAAAAATCTCAGGTGCAGGCGATGGTGCAGCGTTTGCTGAAACTCGAAGGCCTGCCAGGCACCGATGCTGCCGATGCGCTGGGTGTGGCCATCTGCCATGCGCACGCGGGTGCGGGTCTGGCCACGCTAAGCGGACTGGCGCCTGAGATGGGTCGCAAGGGACTGCGCATTCGCGGTGGTCGTCTGGTTGGCTAAGACAGACGCGTAGTCCAAGAGGCGCTGCGTTATCATGCGTTGTTCCGTAGTCACTCAAGAGACTTTTCATGATCGGTCGCCTCTCCGGCATTCTGCTCGATAAAAATCCACTGCAATTAATCGTTGATTGCCAGGGCGTTGGCTATGAAGTCAGCGTCCCCATGAGCACCTTCTACCAACTCCCTTCAATTGGTGAAAAGGTGGTGTTGCTGACCCACTTCGTCGTACGTGAAGACGCGCAATTGCTCTTTGGTTTTGGTACCGCCCAGGAGCGGGAACTGTTTCGCGAACTGATCAAGATCAGTGGCGTGGGTGCGCGCACGGCGCTGGCCCTGTTGTCTGGCATGTCGGTCGCGGATCTGGCGCAGGCCGTCACCTTGCAAGAGTCGGGGCGTCTGACCAAAATCCCCGGCATCGGTAAAAAAACAGCAGAGCGTCTGTTGCTTGAATTAAAAGGCAAGCTCGGCGCCGATCTGGGTAGTGGCGGTGCAGTGGCACAAGACAGCAACAGCGACATACTGAACGCGTTGCTGGCACTGGGCTATTCCGACAAAGAAGCCGCGCTCGCACTCAAACAAGTACCCGCTGGCAGTAGCGTCTCTGACGGCATACGTCATGCGCTCAAAGCCCTTTCCAAAGCTTGAGTCAACCAGCCTCAGGCTACAATGCAGCGATGAGCATACAGACCGACGATTTCAGCGAGCAGCGCATTATTGCCGCCACCCCGGTGTCGCCCAACGAAGAGGCGATCGAGCGCGCGTTACGTCCTCACAAGCTCGATGACTATGTGGGCCAAGAAAAAATTCGCGAGCAGCTAGAGATTTTTATCACCGCTGCGCGCAATCGTGGCGAAGCACTCGACCATACCTTGTTGTTTGGTCCACCCGGTTTAGGCAAGACAACGCTGGCGCACATCATTGCGCGTGAAATGGGCGTTAACCTGCGACAGACCTCGGGCCCAGTGCTTGAGCGTGCTGGCGATCTGGCCGCCTTGCTGACCAATCTCGAAGCCAATGACGTGCTGTTCATCGATGAGATTCATCGGCTCTCACCGGTGGTTGAAGAAATTCTCTATCCGGCACTCGAGGATTACCAGATCGATATCATGATCGGCGAAGGTCCGGCCGCGCGTTCGGTGCGACTTGATCTGCAACCCTTCACGCTGGTCGGCGCCACGACGCGCGCCGGCATGCTCACCAATCCACTGCGTGACCGCTTCGGCATCGTGTCGCGTCTGGAGTTTTATACCCCGGAAGAATTGGCGCGCATCGTCACGCGCAGTGCATCCTTGCTCAATGCCGTGATCGTCGGTGATGGTGCGATAGAAATTGCTCGCCGCAGTCGCGGCACACCCCGTATCGCGAACCGCCTGCTGCGTCGGGTGCGTGATTATGCGGAAGTCAAAGGCAAGGGTGAGATCACCAGTGCGATAGCAGATGCGGCGCTGAAGATGCTGGATGTCGATCCGGTGGGGTTTGATCTGATGGACCGCAAGCTACTCGAAGCGGTGCTATTCAAATTCAGCGGCGGACCTGTCGGTCTAGACAATCTCGCCGCAGCGATCGGCGAAGAGCGCGACACCATTGAGGACGTGCTCGAGCCTTATCTGATCCAGCAGGGGTATTTACAGCGCACGCCACGCGGGCGTATTGCGACGCCGGCGGCTTACCGGCACTTCGGTGTCACCGCGCCGCAGAGCAGTCCCAATGGTGATTTGTGGTGACGCGACTATTCTTCCCGAATCCAAACCTGCGTACGTCCCAGCACCGATACGCCAATAAAGCCCCGCACGTTCAGTTTCTTTCCTTTGTCTTCCAGCCACACCTTGCACTTATAGGTCTTGCCGTTTTGTGGATCAAGGATCTCGCCGCCTGACCAGACATCGCCATCTTTCTTCAGTCCACTGCCGATCTGCATGCCGATGACGGGTTTATTTTTTTTCTCACCCGGGCATTTGTCGCACAGTGGATTAGGCTCCTCACCGGGTTCGCGGAAGAGTTTTTCAACGGTGATCTGCAGCTGACCATTAGATTCAGAAACACGCACCAGCGATTTTTCTTTACCAGATTTGTCATCAATAGTGCGCCATAGTCCGACAGGATTGTCAGTGGCTGCCGCATGAGCTGATATCAGCGTCAGTCCCAGTGCGATCAAAAGCAGAATTCGTGTGCGCATGATGGTCTCCTTGTTGTTTATTTTAGTTTTGCTAGTTGTTCGCGTAATTTTTCTAGCGTCGCGCTGAAATTCTGTACGCGTTCTTTTTCCTGCTCGACGACTTGTGCCGGTGCGCGTGCGACAAAACTCTCGTTGCCCAGTTTGGCATTTGCCTTGGTGATTTCGCCTTCGAGTCGCAGCACTTCCTTGTTCAACCGCTCGCGCTCTGCTGCGATATCAATCTCGACCTTGAGCATCAGTCGTGTGCTGCCAGATACTGACACCAGTGCAGGTGATTCAGGGAGCGTGTCGACCACCTGCACTTCGGAGAGCTTTGCCAGCGCTTGCAGGTAGGGTGCAAAACTTTGCAGACGCGCATGGTCAGCACCTTCGACAAATAGCGGCACTTTCAGCGCGGGCGAGAGCTGCATCTCGCCGCGCAGATTACGGCAGGCATCGGTCAGTGACTTCAGCTCTGTCATCCAGGCTTCGGAATGCGCATCGATTTTTTTCAGATTCGGTTCAGGATACGCCTGCATCATGATCGAATCACCCGCCGGGTTCAGCGTGCGGCCCGACAGTGGCGCCACGGTTTGCCAAAGCTGTTCGGTGATGAAGGGAATGATGGGGTGTGCAAGGCGAAGTACAGTTTCCAGCACTCGCAACAAGGTTCTGCGTGTTGCGCGCTGTTGCGCTTCAGTGCCTTGCTGAATCTGCACCTTGGCGACTTCCAGATACCAG
>CANKWG010000088.1 GCA_947487325.1 Oxalobacteraceae bacterium
CCATGACAGCGGCGCCCGCTTTGAGTGCGGCCTGTATGGCGGGGACGGATGCACGTATCCGAGTGTCCTCGGTGATATGCCCTGCATCATCCTGAGGCACGTTCATATCGGCACGAATAAAAACGCGTTTTCCCTGGAGTTTGTTCTGTTCGACGAGATCACTAAGTCGGTTGAATCGCATGTCGGATTTCTTTGGTAGGAGTGGCCTTGGGAAAAGCCAGCTATTTTACCGCAGGCCATACGCGCCGAGACCGTTGCCAGACCGGCATTGCGCTATGGCCAGCCCGTTGCTTAGCTGAACAGGCGAAGCAAGGTAAAACAGGCCATGCCGAAGACCAGCGTCCCCAGCAGATGGCGGGTCTTAAGGAAAAATAACACGGCAGCAATGCCCGCCAACAACCGGATATTTTTCCAAGGCTCGACCAGAACACCGCCCGAAAGCAGCAGATCGGGCGCCAGAATCGCAGCCAGCGCCACGGCCGGCACAAAACTGAGCGCATGCTGCAGCCAGTCGGGCATACGCACCGACTGCGCAAACAAGAAAAAAAATCCGCGACCCACCACAGTACTGAGGGTCATGAGGGCAATCAGCAACAGAAATTCGTTGTTACTCATGCGGCGACTCCTGTCTGGCCGCAGAGGCACGCTGGCTAATCAGTCGATCGGCGGCCACCGCCGCGGCAATACCCAGCACCATCGCCACGAGCAAACCCAACCGGTAAGGCAGTCCAACGCTCATGATCGACACAATGCTGGCCACGATCACGCCGATCACGGTCGGTCGGTTGGCGACCAAGGGCACGGTGATCGCCAGCAACGCGACCGTACCCGCAAAACCTATCCCCCAGCTGGCGGGAATCTGGCTCGCCAGCAGAATCCCGGCCACCGTACCAAGCTGCCAGGCAGTCCAGTTGGGTATGGCCAGCCCTGTGAAATAGGCGACCTTACCGGCGGTCTTACCCAGAGTGTGCGCGGGATAACGCTGGGGGAAAAAGGCCATGATCACATCGACATTGAAATAGCCGTACCAAAGCCGCTGATACCAAGGCAAATGGGCAAAATGCGGGCCGACCACAGCGCTGAAAATCACGAAGCGCAAATTAACCATGAAACCCGTAAATACGATCACTCCCAGCGGTACGCTGGCCGCAATCAGCGGCAAGACCGCCAGCTGCGCCGAACCGGCGTAAACGGTGATGGTCATCAGCAAGGCCTGCCAAATTGTCAGACCCGCCTGCACCATGGCCATACCAGTGACCGTACCCCAAGCAAACAAGCCCGGCATCGTCTGTGTACTGACGCGCACCCCGTCCCAGAACGCGGCGCGTTCGCGTTCTGCTACTTCAGTGGGAATAGGATTCATGAAAAGTGATTAAAAATTCAGCAGATATAGCCAACGGGCAACCCGACATTCTAAGTGCCTGCTTAAAAATTGTCCCGAGCCGCCTGAGGGCCGCCGCTAACAAACCGGCTCTGAGTAAACCCCTTTTATATTGAACCGACGCTGCTGCCCAACGCGGGGCTTTCGCTTTCGGTGTTTTATGTCGGCGCTTCCATGGCAAAGCACCATCAGCCTAACGAGACAGGCGCTGAATCCGTTAAAATCCGTGTTTTGCAATATTGACGGGAGAATGTTTCATGTCCATGGCTGACCGCGACGGCAAGATCTGGAAAGACGGTCATATGATCGAGTGGCGCGATGCCACTTTGCATATGCTGACCCACAGCCTGCACTATGGCATGGCGATTTTCGAAGGTGTACGCGCCTACAAAACCGTTGATGGCACGGCGATTTTCCGCCTGAAAGAACATACGCAGCGCCTGTTCAATTCAGCAAAAATTTTCCAGATGCAGATGCCCTACGATATGGAAACGCTGATGGCTGCACAACTCGATGTCGTGCGCGCCAACAAGCTGGAGTCCTGCTACATCCGTCCGCTGGCCTGGATAGGCTCGGAAAAAATGGGCGTCTCGGCGCGCGGCAATACGATTCACGTCTCGATCGCCGCCTGGCCGTGGGGCGCTTATCTGGGCGAAGAAGGTCTGGCCAAAGGCATACGCGTCAAAACTTCGTCATTCACCCGTCACCATGTAAACGTCTCCATGGTCCGCGCAAAAGCCAGTGGCTATTACATCAATTCCATTCTGGCGAATCAGGAAGTCACCGCCGAGGGTTACGACGAAGCGCTGCTGCTAGACACCGAAGGCTATGTGTCCGAGGGCGCGGGCGAGAATGTCTTTATCGTCAAAGCCGGCAAGATTTATACGCCTGATCTGGCCAGCTGCCTCGATGGCATTACCCGTGATTCCGTGCTCACTATGGCGCGCGACTTGGGTATTGAAATCATTGAAAAGCGCATCACGCGCGATGAAATTTACTGTGCCGATGAAGCCTTCTTCACAGGCACCGCGGCCGAAGTCACCCCGATACGAGAACTCGACAATCGTACGATTGGTACCGGCAGCCGTGGACCTGTCACTGAAAAACTGCAATCGCTTTTCTTTGACGTAGTGGGCGGCAAGGCAACAAAATACAAACACTGGCTGACCCCTGTCTGATTCAAGGATTAACGAATGACACAGTCATCTTCAGTTGTAGAACTTGATAGCTCAGATCTGCCAGCCTACTGCCCGAACAAGGCCATGCCGGCGTGGTCCTCGCACCCGCGCGTCTCTCTGGATTTTAATGATCAGGGACAAGCAAAATGTCCGTATTGCAGCACCCAGTATCAGCTCAAGCCCGGCGCTCACGCTCACGGACACTGATACCGAAGAGACTTGGCAGCCGTGGCATGGGTGGCCACGCTGTCCTGTATAAAAAAAGATAAGCTGCTCATGCCCAGTCCAATTCGAATTTTCGCTACTGCCGACGATGTGGAACACGCGTTCTACGATGCTATTGCGCGCGCGGATCTGGAGAGTCTGATGGCGCTATGGGCGGATGATGATGAAATCAGCTGCGTGCATCCAGGCGCACCCCGCCTTCAGGGCCATGCCGCCATCCGCGAATCTTGGGAAATGATTTTCGAGCGTGGCCCGGTACATATCCGTCCGCGTCATCTGCACGTGAACCAGAATATGAGTAGCGCCGTTCACAGTCTGATCGAAGAAGTAAAGACACCCGATGACCCAGACTGGCAGCAAGCCCACATCGTCGCCACCAATGTTTATCTCAAAACACCGCAAGGCTGGCGCATGGTGGTACACCACGCATCGATCGCGCCCGGCGTACCCGCTGATGAGCAAGCCAGTGGTTCAGGCGTGCTGCACTGATGGATTACCGCGCACCGTTCTGGCTGCCGGGCGGACATCTGCAAACCATCTATCCGGCCAAATGCATCAGCCCGCCTGAAGTCACACTGCACCGCGAACGATGGGATACCACTGATGGTGATTTCATCGATGTTGATTTTGTCGAAGGCCTGCCGGGCAAACCCTTCATCACGCTCTTTCACGGACTCGAGGGTTCCTCGTCAAGTCACTATGCGCGCGCCATCCTGCATTACATCGAGTCGATGGGCTGGTCAGGTGCGGTACCGCACTTTCGCGGCTGCTCTGGCGAACTCAATCGCGCGCCACGTTTCTATCATTCCGGTGATGCCACTGAAATCGACTGGATTCTGCGGCGCATGGCGGGTCATCCCCAGGTACGCAATGCCTCCGATTTTTTTGCAGTCGGCATCTCGCTAGGGGGCAACGCCCTCTTGCGCTGGCTGGGTGAGTTCGCCGAAGACACTGAGTTTGTGGATGCTGCCTGCGCTATATCGGCACCGCTTGATCTCGCCGCAGGAGGCGCTGCACTGTCGCGTGGCGTGAACATGATTTATACGCGCGCATTCCTTCAGACTCTGAAACCCAAGTGCCTGCAAAAGCTCGAACAATTCCCAAAACTCTTTGACAAAGAACGCATGCTGGCGGCACGCGATCTATATGAATTCGATAACGTCGTAACAGCGCCGCTGCATGGCTACCGCGACACGAATGATTATTGGGACAGAGCCAGCGCAAAACACGTTCTGGGTGATATCACTGTGCCCACGCTGGTAATGAATGCCCGAAATGATCCTTTCCTGCCGGCGCGACATCTGCCACGTAAGGCCTCTTCATCCGTCATTCTGGAATATCCAGCACAAGGTGGCCATGTAGGATTTTCGAGTGGTTATCCGCCGGGCTCTTTGGAATGGCTGCCAAAGCGGCTAGTGCGTTTTCTTTCGGATCAGGTCTTGCTGCAACCCAGCACACCGGCCGGCATGATTTACGCGCGCTGATTTGCGATGGATGAGATCGTCAAACAAGCGATGGCGAAATGGCCATCCGTTCCACATTGTTACGGCTGGCTGGCGCTGGATGCGCGCGGTGCCTTTCGCATGCGCGATGAAGCCGCGCAGCGAGCGAATAGCCCAGGCGACATCATTCGCCATACCTCACTGTTGAACTTCATTTATCGAAACTACGCGCGCGATGAACGCGGCGCGTGGTTTTTTCAAAATGGCCCGCAGCGCGTGTATGTGGAACTTGAAACAACACCCTTCATCGCGCGAACGGATCCGTCGCATCAGTTTGTTCTACACGATGGCGAGGCGATGTCGGATATTGATGAGATTTGCCTGACCGAACATGGGCAGCTGGTATTAATTAATAGCCGACAAATTGCCATGCTGGATGATCGCGATCTGGCGCAATGCCTGCCGCTCTTGAAGCTACATGGACAAAGCATCCATGATGATCAGCTGATGCACTGGCTGGCATCGCCGACTAATGATCTCAGTCTACGTATACTTCAGAGGGATGTACCTGTACGTTGGATACAGAGCGATAGGTTGGCGTCGAGTTTTGGATTTCTCAGGAAACCAGTAGTGCTTGATGGCCTCAATTGATAACGCGATCTACAAGCAGGAATCTCGCTACGTAATCATCGCCTCTTGGTCTGCGACATTAACTCCTGCCAAGCCGCCTGCAATTCACGTTCACGCGCATCAATCATGGCCTGATCGTAAAACGACGCATCGGATGACGTACGTGCAATCCTGAGTTGCTCCAGCGCAGAGGGCAAGGCACCCGAAAGAAAGTAAAACTCAGCCAGCGCCAGATGCTGCAAGGCCTGCTTGCCCTGCTCTGCATACACTCGCGCCAATGCACGCTGCACACCGGCGTCCTGACGATATAGCTGCGACTGGTCGCGCAGAAACGCTGCGGCAACTTCTTTCTTGCCCGCCGCCAGCAGAGTTTCCGCATACTGCATCGTCAGCGCGCGGGATAGAGGAAATCGATTACGCCCCTCGGTCGCCAGCGCCAATGCCTGCTCTGCCTGACCTCTGAGCAGACGATATTCAATATTCATACTCAACAAGGCCGGCGATGACGGCGTCGATGTCTCGCGAGCGACATCGGCATGCAAGGCTTCGAGCAAGGTACTGGCGCGGGCCGCATCCTTTTGACGCAAAGCAATCATAGCCAAGCCGTAACGCGCACCCATGATCTGTGCTCGCACACCTTGTTGCAGCTGCTCGGTAAAAATTACCGTCGCGTCACGCCATCCCTGCACAGTGTCATCTTGTAAAACACGCGCACGTGCCTTGACCAGAGAAAACTCAAGACTATCGAGACGCTGACGGTAAGGCATGTCACGAATACGTGCCTCAATGTCAGCGATACGCTCGGTTGTCAGCGGGTGCGTGCGCAAATAGGAAGGCGCAGAACTGCTGCGACTGCGGCTGGCAGCGTCCAATCGCCCAAAAAAAGCCACCATGCCATTAACCTCAAAGCCAGAACTACGCAATAGATTCAGACCAATCCGATCCGCCTCGCGTTCGGCATCTCTGCCAAAGCTCAACTGTCGTTGCGCTGCCAAGCCGGTACCGCCCATCATGGCCGCCATGGAAAGGTCCGGACTAGTACGCGCTGCCAGCACAGCAAGCAGCAGACCGGCGAGCGGCAGCAAGGCATCTTGGCGTTGATTGCCAATCATGCGCGCAATGTGCCGCTGCGAGACGTGACCAATTTCGTGCGCTAGGACTGAGGCCAGCTCAGATTCGGACTGCGAGGCCAGAATCAGTCCGGTATGCACACCAATGAAACCGCCGGGAAGCGCGAACGCATTCAATGAAGGATCGCGCACGGCAAAAAACATGAAGTCATAACCCGCATCGCCCCGCGCTTCCGCGCTCGAGGAAAGCAACACCCCGCCGGCCTGATTCAAATAGTCCAACACGATGGGGTCGCTGACGTAGTCGCGGTCGCGGCGGATGTTGTTCATCACCTGCTCGCCCAGCCGGCGCTCCATCAGGGGCGACAGCTCCTCGCCGTCTGTCCCACCCAGATTAGGCAAGGCCTGCGCCTGCAAAACCGACGGTGTCAGCAGCGCTGGCGCGGAAAATGCAAGCACAGCAGCTGCCAAAAGGCGCAATATAGGCCTGCCCCTAGGAGGACGAAGACGAGGTTTCATGGTGCTATGATACCTGCAACCAATTTTCGTTCGCATCGCCTTTCTTTAGATACATTTTCAGCATGAGCTCAGCCAAAAATCCACCCAATCCCGCCAACGATAACGGCGGCCTCACCCATTTCGACGCCACCGGACAGGCCCATATGGTCGACGTTGGCGCAAAAAATGAAACGCACCGCGTCGCTATCGCCAGCGGCATCATCCGTATGCTGCCGCAGACGCTGGCCATCATCACCGCAGGCACCGCAAAAAAAGGCGATGTACTGGGTATCGCCCGCATCGCCGCCATCATGGCAGCCAAGCGAACCAGTGATCTGATTCCTCTATGTCACCCGCTTGCACTGACCCGCGTTGCGGTCGAGTTCACGATAGAAGAAGCCGATGCCAGCATCATGTGCAACGCACAGGTGGAGACTTACGGCAAAACCGGCGTAGAAATGGAAGCACTCACCGCCGTTCAGGTGGGCCTGCTTACCATTTACGACATGTGCAAAGCCGTTGATCGCGGCATGGTGATGTCAGATATTCGCGTGATGGAAAAACAGGGTGGGAAGTCGGGGCATTGGAAGGTGGAATCGTAAGGACTAACACCGAGGCTACGAAACTTCAGCGACAGGGACAGGTTCCCGTCAGTAAGTCATTCAACACTCGGCATGACGCTGAGCGATGAGCAAGGCGCCCAGATGGATCAAGGAAGGTTCGTCTCACTAAGACTGGATGAACGCACCACGCTCGTATCCGGCCGCACCATCATACGGAAACTGGCTTGAATATCCAGCGTCATCAACCATGCGCGCCCTGCCTTCCATCGCTTCCTTGGTATATCGACCACTTGTAGTGACCGCTGCGCGCTGTCTGGCTTTACCACCTCCAGTTTTTGGCCCGGTGCTTCATCCGCCGTGAAAATCACAAACGGCTTTGCCGCGCATGGCTGACTTTTGACATTGCTCGCCGCTTCGTTTGGATAATGCCGTGCACCTACGGCATGATATATTTTCACAGCCGTTTACAAAGATTGAAATTACATTTTTCATAACTGGCGTCGTACCCACATACCGAAAGAGTTTCAAGCGACTGCTATACGCCTACTGCCTAATTTATTGTTAATGTTTTCCTGGGTGGCTTGGTGTCAGATAGAAGCTCAACTGAATCACTGCCCAAAAAAGTCTGAGATTTAAAACTCAACATCAGATGTTTCATGAATCTTTATAACGTGATGTAATTCGTACCTGAAACTGAGATATAAAATTCATCAATATCAACTTAAATTCATAGGTCAAATAATGAAATCATATCTTTTCGCATTGTTGGTAGTACCTATTTTTGCTTGTGGTCAAGCTAACGCCGCTGAAGAAATTTGCGAAGTAGACGGCAGCCCTCCTATTTTTATGTGCACTATCAAAAAACAGCCGTTAACATTTTGTACTGCGACTATGAACGATACTCGCATAGTTACGGTAAAGGCTAAGATTGACAATGTTGAAATCTATGCTTCTGTCAATGATTCTAAAAAGAATTCTCCAATTAAGCTGCAGTCTGTGTTCGAAAAGCCCATTTCTTTGGATACTATTTATTTTGAAGAAAATAAAACCACATATGCTTTAACTCGTTGTAATGGTATGTGTGTGCAGCCCCCTTGGTTGACCATCTTTAAGGGAAACACTAAAAAATTGGTTGCTCAGTGCGATGAAGAGTCAGTAACTGTGGATAACCTTGATTCTCAATATAAGACTGATAAAAAAGGGCGCATTATTAAGGATGGCCTTTATCAGGAAAAGAAAAGTCAATTCAACTTTGATGCACCTAATTAACTTCACGTAAAACAAATTAAGCTCACCGAACTAAGTTTGCAAAGTTATTGCTATGGTCACCTTACCTTTCTTCTCCATGGTTGTGGCCTAGCAGTTAACGACGCGCATACTGAGCGAATGTCAAAGGGCTGACAAAACCATGAAGTAGGTGGTCGTTCGTCCACATTAGAGTGTAGGCAGCGCCAGAGGGGCCCATTTCAGAATCTGAGGGCGCAGGGGTGTCGTGCGGTCTTACTGGCGCGAATTTGATGGGGGCACCCCCTATTGGCGCTGGACACTAGTGCACACCGAATATGCTACCTTTGTTCCCGACCTAAATTTGGCCTAGTGAGCTTTATTCAACCTGAAGAACAAGGTCTTGTTGCAGGGTGTTACGCTGACCAATCCCTAGGTTTGCCTTATCCTTCAAGTAGGCCTGCCCGCCATTTACGACATGTGCAAAGCTGTTGATCGTGGCATGGTGATGTCGGATATTCGCGTAATGGAGAAACAGATTGGGAAGTCTAGGCATTCGAAGGTGGCGTAATTG
>CANKWG010000089.1 GCA_947487325.1 Oxalobacteraceae bacterium
GGGACGTCCCGCCGTGATTCTCGATGTCGCCCACAACCCGCACGCCGCTGCAACGCTGTCGCAAAATCTGGAGCAGATGGGCTTTCATCCCTACACGCATGCTGTTTTTGGGGCCATGGCCGATAAAGATATTGCAGGCATCCTGGCCCAGCTGGTGGATCGTATCGATCATTGGTATTTGACGGATCTGCCAATGCCGCGAGCAGCCAGCGCGGCGGCGTTGGCCGAGTCACTGGCGCAGGCAGGAGTGCGTCCCAGTACGGTGTCCGGCGCAGAGCGCAGTGTCCAGTGTTTTGCGACGCCGGCGGAGGCTTATGCTGCGGCCCGGGGGCGCGCCACCGAGAATGATAGAATTGCGGTCTTCGGGTCATTCGTTACGGTGGCCGGCGTGATGGCTGTCAGATAAGCTTTCTGACCCTGCGTCAAACACAATTCAGCAACGCAATCAATTTTCTTATGGGCTTGTTCTCGTTCCCTGGTAAAAACCAGCAGGATGCCGATGACGATCTGGACGTGCCGGTCAAGCCGCGCCGTTCGCGCCGCAGCCCCACTCAGGACGAAGAACCTATCGATCCAATGCTGCCAGAGAAGCAGCGCGCACGTCGCCGTTTGATAGGCGCGACGGCGCTCGTACTCGCAGCGATCATCGGGTTGCCGATGATTTTCGATGCCGATCCTAATAAACCCTTGGCCGATGACGTCGAGACGCAGATTCCTGACAAGGTTTCGCCAGCGCCCGAGAGCCTAAAGCCCCAGCCTGCACCGCAATCTGTCCCACAAAAGGTCGTCGAGCCTCCTGCGCCCGCGCAGCTGCCTGTGCCTCCCCAGCCCGCCTCCGAGGTGAAGACAGCGCCAGAGCCTGCAAAAACACTCAAGCCTAACGCGGAAGCCTCTGATAAGCCCGCTGCTGACAAGATCGTTGAACGCAAAGCGCCTGCTGAGGAAGATAAACCTCAGGCCAAGGAAAAGGTACGCAAATATCTCTTGCAGGTCGCTGCAGTCAACAGCAAATCAAAAGCAGATGACTTGAAGGCCCGTCTGAAAGAATCGGGTATCAAAGCGTATTCCGAAAAAATCAGCACCAAAGATGGCGATCGTTTCCGTGTCCGCGTGGGACCGTTCGCCACTCGCGAAGAAGCAGAAAAAATGCAAGCGCGTGTGAAGAAAATAGGTCTGAGCGGAAGCGTACAGTCCATGTAAAGTGTCCGGCCTGGCCGGAAGTTACGTTTTTTGAAGGAGCCCCACCATGTGCGGCATTGTTGGCGTTGTTTCGCATGGCCCTGTGAATCAGCTTATTTATGATGCGCTGTTGCTGTTGCAGCACCGTGGTCAGGATGCTGCGGGTATCGCAACTAGTCACGGCAATACCTTCAGCATGCACAAGGCCAATGGGCTGGTGCGCGACGTTTTTCGCACGCGTAATATGCGTTCATTGCCGGGTAACTCAGGCATAGGGCAATGCCGTTATCCGACTGCTGGATCTTCCAGTGAGGAAGAGGCGCAGCCGTTTTATGTAAATGCCCCCTTCGGCATTACGCTGGCGCACAACGGCAATCTCACCAACGCCGATCAGCTCAAGATCGAAATGTTCAAGAAAGATCGTCGGCATATCAACACGGATTCAGATTCCGAGGTGTTGTTGAATGTGCTGGCACATGAGATCCAGCAGGGCACCAGTAGTTTTTCTCTTGATCCATCGATTTTGTTCAAAGCGGTCTCCGCGCTGCACCGGCGTGTACGCGGATCCTATGCCGTGGTCGCGCAGATTGCGGGCTATGGGCTGCTGGCGTTTCGTGATCCTTATGGTATTCGTCCGCTGTGTATTGGTTTCAGTGACACTGAAAACGGTCCTGAATATATGGTAGCGAGTGAATCGGTTGCGCTCGAAGGTTTGGGTTTTCACTTTCTGCGGGATGTGATGCCGGGCGAAGCGATTTTCATCGACAACGAAGGCAAGCTCTACAACGAGCAATGTGCCGACAATCCAGTTCTTAATCCGTGTGCGTTTGAATTCGTTTATCTCGCACGTCCTGATTCGGTGATTGATGGTGCCTCGGTCTATGCAACCCGACTGAAAATGGGTGAGTATCTCGCCGAAAAAATACGGCGTGAATTCTCCGCCGGTGATATCGATGTGGTTATGCCTATTCCTGATTCTTCGCGTCCGTCTGCGATGGAATTGGCAATGACGCTGAACCTCGACTATCGTGAAGGTTTCATCAAGAACCGCTACATTGGTCGTACCTTCCTTATGCCCGGGCAGGCGATACGTCGCAAATCCGTGCGTCAGAAGCTCAATGCGATCAGTGCTGAATTCAAAGGCAAGAGCGTTTTGCTGGTTGATGACTCCATCGTACGTGGCACGACCAGTCGCGAGATCGTGCAAATGGCGCGTGACTCCGGTGCCAAGCGCGTTATCTTTGCATCAGCAGCGCCACCGGTAAAATTTCCGAATGTGTATGGCATCGATATGCCGACCCGCAGTGAGTTGATCGCGCATGGTCGTACCGACGAAGAAGTGTGCCGCGAGATCACTGCCGATGCGCTGGTTTATCAGGACATCGAGGCATTGAAGCGCTCGATCACCGATGTCAATCCCATGCTCAAAAAATTCGAAGCATCCTGTTTTGATGGTGAATACGTCACCGGAGATATCTCGCGTGATTATCTCGATCGTATCGAATTTGCGCGTGAAAATCCCAAGGCAGTGATTGAGGATGCGGTGCGGACCCAGCTGAATCTGAATCTCGCTCAGATCGAGTGATCAACGCCTGCGCCTGATGAACGATCAAAAGAAATTCGGTTTTACCACGACGATTCTGCATAGCGACCGGCAGAAGCCCATTGAGCATGGGTCGCTCCACAAGCCGATTCATACCGCTGTCGCTTATGGGTATCGCGATGCGCGCGAGCTGGCCGATGTGTTTCAAGGTAAGCGTCCCGGCTATCGCTATGGCAGACAGGGTAATCCTACTGTCTCCGCGCTCGAAGAAAAAATCACGCGTATGGAAGATGGCCTGGCCACGCTGTGTTTTTCCACCGGTATGGCCGCCGTGGGTGCGCTAGTACAAGGACTGCTGCGCAGTGGTGATCATGTAATTTCTTCAGCCTATTTGTTCGGCAATACCAACAGCCTGTGGCAGACCGTTCAGCTGCAGGGCATGCCAGTCAGCTTTGTGGATGCGACCACGGTCGAAGCGATTGAGCAGGCGCTCACGCCGGCAACCCGTATGGTATTTGTCGAGACGATTGCCAATCCGCGCACGCAGATTGCCGACCTCGAGAAGATAGGTGCGCTTTGTCACGAGCGCGGTATTCTTTACGTGGTCGACAACACGATTACTTCGCCTTATTTATTCCGTCCCAAAAAAGTCGGCGCCAGTATTGTGATCAATGCGCTGACCAAATCTATCGGTGGTCATGGCAATGCGCTTGGGGGTAGTCTGACCGACACAGGCCTCTTTGACTGGACGGCTTACCCGAATATTGCAGAGACCTACAAGCGTTTCGCACCAGCGCAATGGGGTCTGGCTCAGCTGCGTGCCAAGGCATTGCGCGATTTTGGTGGTGCACTCGGTCCCGAGGCCGCACATCATCTGGCGGTAGGTGCGGAAACTATGGCGCTGCGTATCGAGCGAGAATCCGCGAGTGCGATGGCATTGGCGACGATGTTGTCCGAAGATGAGCGCGTAGCGGCTGTGTATTACCCCGGACTATCATCTCATCCACAGCATGCAATTGCGACTTCGCTGTTCCGCGCCTACGGTGGCTTGCTCAGCTTTGAGCTGAAAGAGGGCATCGATTGTTTCGATTATCTCAATCGTCTCCGACTGGCCATACCTGCTAGCAATTTGGGTGATACGCGTACCCTAGTTATTCCGGTAGCGCACACGATTTATCACGAGATGGGACCAGCGCGCCGCGCCAAGATGGGCATTGCAGAGTCTCTGATTCGTGTGTCTGTCGGTATTGAAGATACCGACGATCTGCTCGAAGACTTTCGGCAAGCGCTCGACGCCTGAGCGCGAGTTCTTTAACGGGCTCTCAAGGTCCTAGCGTTCGAGCTGCCTGCCGACTTAGCCAGCTCACACCCTCTGGCATTTCGAACGACTGCAACTGATCGATCAGCGCTGACGCATCGGTTTCATTGAGCAGCAATCGCGCATGTTCTTCGCGTACGAAGCCTTCGCGGACCTGATGCGCGAGAAAAGCTATGAGTCCATCATAAAAGCCATTCACATTGAGCAGGCCAATCGGTTTTTCATGAAAGCCCAGTTGCGCCCAGGTGAGTGTTTCGAATAATTCTTCTAGCGTGCCCAGGCCACCGGGCAGGGCGATGAAGGCATCTGCATGCTCGGCCATGAGCGCCTTGCGTTCATGCATATCTTTGACGACTAATAGTTGACTGATGTGCTGATGACCTACCTCGGTATCCATCAGTGCTTTGGGTATGACCCCAATGACCTTGCCGCCAGCGTTCATGACCGCGTCTGCAACGATACCCATGAGCCCGACACGACCACCACCATAGACCAGAGAGATCTGCTGATTGGCGAGGGTGGTACCTAGCAAGCGTGCCGCTGCTGCGTGGGTGGGTGCGTGGCCACTCGATGCACCGCAGTAAACGCAGATCGTACGAAGTTTGTTTTTCACGAATTCAGCACCATTAGGATTCGAGCGCGATGATAACCGACCGTGCTTACGAACCCCGCGGCAGTAACGCTGCGTCAGCCGGATTCGTCAATGTATGAACAGAATATGTTGGCCATGATCCATTTCAGGAAGACATTGTTGTCAATATAAATATAAAAATCAGGGGTCGAGCCAAGCAATTTTCTCGTAAAAAAAGCCATTAATAGAACGGCAAGGGCACCGCCTATGGTTCGCGTGCCGTATAATCCCGAAAGTCAAAAACCGCCTGGCCTGAATCGCAACCGATGAGTAAAGAACCCAAGCTCTCGTTCAAACAACAGCAACTGATCGTCCGTGAAAATGCCATCGTCGATGCAACGAATAACTTGCTCGCGAAAAAAGGTTTTGACCTGATGACGATGGACGAAGTGGCGGCCGAAGTAGGTATCGCCAAAGCCAGCCTCTACAAGCACTTTCCTTCCAAAGAAGCGCTTGCCGCAGCCGCGATGATTCGCTTGCTCGAAAACGCTTTGGCATTTGTGCGAGGTATGGAGACGAACCTCGCCCCCATAGACCAGCTCAAGAGCGTATTGCAGTGGGCGCTGGAAATTCGCCTCAGAGGTGGTTTGCCCACTTTGCCTACTGAAAACACCAGCCTGCGCGAAGCGCTTCTCAACAATACCCGCTACATCAGTCGTTTGATGGACCTGAACGAGTTGATGGGCGAACTCATCGAGCGAGCGCGTGCGGATGGCAAGATTCGCAAAGACCTGCCTACCGAGGTTGTTCTATTTACGATTTACGCGCGCTCCTGCGACCCAACGCTGGATTACTTGCACAGCAATGAGCAGTACTCGGGTGACCAGATCATCGCGTTCCTGCTGAGCACCTGCTTTGACGGGCTGTCGTAATCTCTGTCATCAGCACTCTCAACACTTCACTGTCAAAACCCAGCGCCACATGACCGATCAGGTCGAATGCCACGTTGATAGCGCCGGGTAATTGCGCTGACTGTTGCGGCGATACGATATTGTCGTGACGTGAATGAATTGATCTCACTTTTGCGCGTACTGCCGGGCTTTCCGATTTCGCGAGAATGGTCAGCCAGTGATTCAGCGTCGATGTACCGCTGACGTGCGGCAGCATTTCCCTCGCATTTTTTCCCATGCCATACCCAGCCAGCGTACTGCCGAAATGTGGTGTACCAAGCGTAATGACGCTTGCGACTTTCGCGGCGCCATAACGCCGTAGCCATGCGCGGGCTGCCAGACCGCCCATGCTGTGACCGACAACAATAATCGTTTCAACGCCATTGTCGCGACATAGTTGTTGCGCTGATGTCTCGATCAGTTCTGCATAGTCATCAATGCTGCCAAACAGAGGTTCGAGATCAATCGCTGCGTGACTGATACCTTTGCTTGAGAGCTGCTTGCTCAGAGGTTTCCAAAACCCGCTATTGGCACCATAGCCGTGCAAGAGCAGTACCGGAGGCGAGGTATCTTCGGCAAAGTTGATGTGAAACGGACGGGCTAGTGGAAACAGCTGAAACCAGCACACCATGCTGCACCAGAACTCTTGCAGCATTCTGGCTGCGGCAGCAATCAGTGGTACAGGCTGCCCGTCGCCCATCGGTTGTCGGAGCGCGCCTGACAGAAAAAAATTATTGAAGATAATGCTCGCTCTCATGAGCGTCAGGATTGCCACAGCACAGAGCAGACTGATGGCAAAGCTATCGATCCAGCCTAACGAAAAAAACAGTGTGCTTAAACCTGCAAGAGTGATCAGTTGGAGCAGGATCACGAAACGGGTGAGTCGGGCGATCATGCTGCCGGCTCAGTCATGATGGGGCGGTAGAGTTATCCTCGGCCTTCATTGGCGGCAGCTGAACCAGGCGCGTACCCGCCAGCCGGTCATGTGGGAACTGTCGGTCAGGATCGAGAAAAATAGCGAGTACCCACAGCACCATATTCAGCGTGGGGAATAGCACCAACATCCAGCCCTGTGCATGCAGATAGCGTGCGGCCGCCAGACCAGGCAAAAACCACAGCCATGCCAGTACGTAGCGCAATGCAGCGTGTTTCAGGGATAAGGCACTACCTTCGCGCGTAAGCAGGCGAATGCGCCATGTCTTCATCGCCAGTGTTTGTCCGCCATGCCGCCAGAACCAGCAAAAATAAATACCCAGTACCAGAAACAGCCAATATTGAAGATCGTCTCGCCGATAGAGGGCGTGACGTTGTTCCAGTAACGCGGAAAACGGCAAGGTCGCAGCAAACAGGACAGCAAGCATCAACATGGTTTCGTACACCATGGCCATCAAGCGGCTTTTGACCGAGGCAGTTGGCAAAGAGCCGGGTTGGAGATCGTTCACGAGTGTATTGGGTAGGCACCTGCCCCTAATGGAGTGCAACGGGGCGGAAAAGGCGGAAAATCGGTATTGTACGTTGCACAGGATGTGCGGTTCTAAGCGCTATTTTAAGGTACCTTTTTGTTAAGTCTTTGTGGGCGATATCGAGGCCAAACCGCTTGATTTCAAAGGCTTTTTCCAAGATTTTACTTGACCTTCGTGCTGCAACGCATTAACGTATCGTTCCCCTCGCCACCGCGAGGGGTATTTTTTGGCCTGCCCCGGTTTGCCCATAATGCCGACCGGGTCGCAGCGCCACTTTCATCTGAAAGCAGTTTGCTCTAACCCACGCCACAAGCGTGAGGGATCGATGGCTAAAGCACGAACTCAGGCTGAACGAGTTGCGCTTAGCGTCGGTTTGAAATGCGCCGTAGTGCGCAAGACGGATCGGCGTGACCGCACAAAAAAGGAATGCCAGCAGCGTGCCACCGCAACCGGTCTCGACAGGAGAGAGCATCCGATCAATTTCCAATGGACCTTGAAAGGAAGCAGTAATGAGCACCGAAATCACGGGCGCCGACATCGTCGTGCGCTGTCTAGCCGAAGAAGGCGTCGAACATGTGTTCGGCTACCCCGGCGGCGCCGTTCTCTACATCTACGACGCTATTTTCAAGCAGGACAAATTCCAGCACATTCTCGTTCGTCACGAGCAGGCAGCGATTCACGCAGCAGATGCCTATTCGCGCAGCTCGAACAAAGTGGGTGTCGCGCTGGTGACTTCCGGTCCCGGTGTTACTAATGCGGTGACGGGTCTGGTGACTGCGTACATGGGTTCCATTCCGATGGTGATTATTTCCGGACAGGTGCCGACCCACGCGATTGGTCAGGATGCCTTCCAGGAATGTGACACCGTTGGTATTACTCGGCCTTGCGTCAAGCACAATTTCCTCGTCAAGGATGTCAAAGACTTGGCGATGGTGATGAAGAAGGCGTTTTACATTGCCACCACGGGCCGTCCCGGCCCGGTGCTGGTCGATATCCCCAAGGACATCACCACCGCCAAGGCGGTCTTCGAGTATCCGAAAGAACTCGAGATGCGTTCTTACAAACCCGTCGAAAAAGGTCATTCGGGCCAGATCCGCAAAGCGGTTCAGCTTTTGCTCACCGCAGAGCGCCCCATGATCTATGCCGGTGGCGGCGTGATTTTGGCCGATGCTGCGCCTGAATTGAACAAGCTGGTCGATAAGCTGGGTTACCCCTGCACGAACACGCTGATGGGTTTGGGTGGTTATCGTTCATCGAGCGAGCATTTCGTCGGCATGCTGGGCATGCACGGCACCTACGAAGCCAACATGGCCATGCAGCATTGCGATGTGCTGATTGCCATCGGTGCGCGTTTCGATGATCGTGTGATCGGCAATCCCAAGCACTTTGGCAGCGTGCCACGCAAGATCATTCATATCGATATTGATCCATCATCGATTTCCAAGCGCGTGAAAGTCGACGTCCCCATCGTTGGCAATGTGCGCGATGTGCTCAACGATGTACTCGCACAAATTGAAACGTCCGAGATCCAGCCCAATGCCACGGCATTGCAGGGCTGGTGGAAGCAGATCAACGAATGGCGTGGAAAAGAGTGCCTGAAATATCCAACCTCGGATCAGGTCATCAAGCCCCAGTCTGTCGTGGAAAAGCTCTGGGAAGTTACCAAGGGCGATGCTTTCATCACCTCCGACGTTGGTCAGCACCAGATGTGGGCCGCGCAGTACTATGGC
>CANKWG010000090.1 GCA_947487325.1 Oxalobacteraceae bacterium
TAAAGCAGTTGAACTCATTCGGCGCGCACTCGAAGAGAGCTTGCGTGAATCCGGTGATGAGCAGACTGTCACCGAGACCCCCGAGATCTTGGGTCAGGCGGCTGCGATGCAGGATGTATTCCGTGCTATCGGACGACTGTCCCAGTCCAATGTCACGGTCTTGATCACCGGTGAATCTGGCACGGGCAAAGAGCTTGTGGCCCGAGCCCTGCACAAACATAGCCCCAGAGCAGCTCAGCCTTTTATTGCGCTCAACACGGCGGCCATACCCAAAGATTTGCTCGAGTCCGAATTGTTCGGCCATGAACGTGGCGCGTTCACGGGTGCGCAAGCGACGAGGCGCGGACGTTTCGAACAAGCCGAAGGCGGCACGCTTTTCTTGGATGAGATTGGCGACATGCCATTTGATCTCCAGACACGTCTGCTGCGGGTGCTATCGGATGGACATTTCTATCGCGTCGGCGGTCACCAGTCCCTCAAAGCGAATGTGCGTGTGATCGCGGCCACGCATCAGAATCTTGAGCAGCGGGTACGTGAGGGTTTGTTCCGAGAAGACTTGTATCACCGCCTGAATGTGATCCGTCTGAGATTGCCCTCCCTGCGAGAGCGACGCGATGACATACCCCTGCTGGTACGACATTTTCTGGCACAAAGCGCGCGCCAGTTGGGCGTGGAGGCCAAGCGCTTGTCGGACCATGCGATACATTTTCTGGCATCGCTGGATCTGCCGGGTAATGTGCGCCAGCTGGAAAATTTATGTAATTGGATCACCGTCATGGCGCCGGGACAGACAGTAGAAATCAAAGATTTGCCGGCCGAGCTGACCGCTGGAACAGTGGCACCATTGCCCTCAACCGGTGCTATGTATCAGGCGCCTGCGGATATGGCGGAGCCAGCGAAAATGGAAGCCAATCAGGTTTCTGCACTGCCTCTAATGAGCTCACCGGACGAGCGCAGCAGCTGGATCATCATGCTGGAAACTGAAGCGGCAAAAATGCTAACCGCTGGCAAGCCAGAAGTCATGGATGCGCTTGGTCGACAGTTCGAATCAGCACTCATTAAAACAGCGCTCAGGCATACCCACGGGCGCAAGAACGACGCAGCGATACGTTTGGGTATTGGTCGCAATACCATCACGCGCAAGATTCAGGAGTTGGGTATTGAGGGCGGTAAGGACGACTGACTCTTCACCGGCTGACGCATATCAGCCACGCACGATGTGCAGAGGTGGGCGGGGCGATTCAACCGGCTTTTTCTCGGTCCGTCGTTTTTCGCTGGGCGGCGTCCAACCGTGACGTTTCCACAATGACTGGACATCCGATCCCGGTGACCACTGATGTTCGCCGGGGCGCTTGCCGGCGGCCGGCAGCACGAAATTTTCTTCGAACTGTTTTTGCTCCATGACGTTTTCTCCAGCCGTGTCAGACACAATTTGACAATCGAAAAATCGTCAGTTGCGCAAAAAACTTGAGAGGATTTCTTTAGAAATCTTGGCAGCGCTCCATGCGGGCTAGCTAGATTTTAGGCGGCGCCAGAGGGTCGTGCGGCTGATACCCAGAAAAGCTGCAGCTTCGGCACGATTGCCACCAAACTGCGCAACCACGGCCTCAACATCTGGCGTAGGCTGCTGCGTCTCTTGGAAAGTGGGTAGTGGCGGGGCCTGTTGCATTTCGGGCGCAAGCTTGTTCAGAAAAGCCGGCGTTAGCGCCTGAAGCGGTTCGACAGACAGAAACAGCGCCACACGCTGCATCAGATTGCGCAACTCGCGTACATTGCCCGGCCAGTGGTAGGCCTGCAGCACAGAGGCGCAGGCTTGCAACTCCGCGCGAAGATTTGCGCCGGGACGCACCCCCATCTCTGCCAGTGCATTTTTCAGGCACCACGCGGCCAGTTCGATCACATCATCTTGACGCGCGCGCAGCGGCGGTATCGCTATTCGCAACACCCCCAAGCGATAAAAAAGATCGGCCCGAAATTCACCCTTGCCCACACGTCGTTCCAAATCGCAGTGGGTCGCGCTGATGATGCGCACATCAACGGGAATAGGGCGGGTACCACCCACGCGGACTATTTCTTTTTCTTCCAGAACGCGCAGCAGTCGAGTCTGCAGTGCCAGAGGCATTTCACCTATCTCGTCCAAGAATAATGTTCCACGATGCGCTGCTTCAAAGAGACCTGCATGACCACCCCGACGTGAGCCGGTGAAAGCGCCTTCCTCGTAGCCGAACAGTTCAGATTCCAGCAGCGACTCGGCAATGGCACCGCAATTCACCGCGAGAAAAGGACGGGCGCTTGCTTGACCACGTGGGCTTTCGCGGTGAATTGCCTGCGCCACGAGTTCCTTGCCGGTGCCGGTTTCGCCTTCAATCAGCACCGTCGCCGGCGAGCGACTGTAGAGAGACACAGTCTGACGCAAGGCCTGCATGCTTTCTGAGCTGCCGCGCAGATCCGACAGGCCGTGTCTGGCTTTGAGATTGTCGGCCACCGGATATTGTCTGCTGCGCGGTGTTTCGAGTTGCGTAGCACGCGCAATATCGAATGCATCTTCAAACGCTTGTCGTATTGATGCAGCAGAGTACACAAACACGCCGGATAATCCCGCTTCTTCCGCCAAGTCCGTAATCAGGCCTGCACCAACGATGGCTTGTATGCCCGCGGATTTCATTTCACTGACTTGCGCGCGTGCGTCTTCGACCGTCACATACGTGCGCTGCACGATCGGCAATCCGAAGGTCTGCTGAAATTCCTCGAGCTCAGGTAAGGGTTCCTGGTAATTGATCAGGCCGATGTGCGGTGTGATCTTGCGCGCTCTCGCGAGTGCCTGCATCACATCAAAACCCGTGGCCTTCGCAATCACCACAGGTAATGCCAAACGGCTCTTCAGATAGGCCGCGTTCGAACCTGCAGAAATCACCGCATCGCAGCGCTCGGTTTGCAGACGCTCGCGGATGTGGGCGACGGCCTCCTCAAACCCCAGTTGTATGGGCTCGATGGTTGCGCGGTCGTCATATTCCAGCGTGATGTCGCGAAAAAGATCGAACAGCCGTGAGATGGATACGGTCCAAAAGACAGGCCGGGCGGCAGGATCGCGGGAACTGGGGGAGGGGCGCACCATGTTTCAGATGTTGCAATGTTTCATATGAATGATGCATTGAAACATAAAATGAAACATAACGTCAAAGTTTTCAGCGATAGTTGGATGCCATCGGGTCTGCAGAACCCTGTTTTCAAAGGAGATTTTGATTAAGGACAGATTGGCTGCGGGCGAGTTTGCCCGTGGCATGCCGATTGCAATATAGAGCGCGTATCCCTTACCTGAAACAGACCACGACAGGAATCATTCATGAGCAAGCATTCACCCGGCGCGCGCTTCCGGCAGGCGATCCAAGAAGAGTCTCCGCTGCAAGTCATCGGTGCCATCAATGCTAATCACGCCTTGTTGGCCCAGCGCGCAGGTTTTCGCGCGATTTATCTCTCGGGTGGCGGCGTTGCAGCCGGCTCACTCGGTTTGCCCGATTTGGGTATCTCCAACCTCGATGATGTACTGACCGATGTACGTCGCATCACTGACGTGTGCGATTTGCCTCTCTTGGTGGATGTCGACACCGGTTTTGGTTCATCGGCATTCAACGTTGCGCGTACTGTGAAGTCGATGATCAAATTCGGCGCAGCAGCCATGCATATCGAAGATCAGGTGGGTGCCAAGCGTTGCGGCCATCGTCCGAACAAGGAAATCGTCAGCAAGCAGGAAATGGTTGATCGCGTCAAAGCGGCTGTTGATGCGCGTACTGATGAAAATTTCGTCATCATGGCGCGCACCGATGCGCTCGCTGTCGAAGGTCTTGAGGCAGCGCTGGAGCGCGCAGTCGCTTGTGTTGAGGCGGGCGCTGACATGATTTTTCCTGAGGCTATTACCGAACTCGCGATGTACAAGCAGTTTGCCGCTGCGGTGAAAGTACCTGTGCTCGCCAATATCACCGAATTCGGCTCTACGCCTTTGTATACCGTCGATGAGTTGCGCACGGCTGATGTAGGCATCGTGCTCTATCCGCTGTCAGCATTTCGTGCGATGAACAAAGCAGCAGAAAATGTCTATATGACAGTGCGTCGCGAAGGCACGCAAAAGAATGTAGTCGACACCATGCAGACGCGTATGGAACTCTACGACCGCATCGGTTATCACGATTTCGAGCAAAAACTCGACGCATTATTTGCACAACAAAAATCCAAGTAAATTCGGGAGAATCTTCATGAGTGAACAGCAAGTAAGTGGCTTCAAGCCAAAAAAATCAGTCGCCCTCTCTGGCGTCACCGCAGGTAATACCGCGCTGTGCACCGTCGGCAAGACCGGCAATGATTTGCACTACCGTGGCTACGACATTCTCGATGTCGCTGATGCCTGTGAATTCGAAGAGATCGCGCATCTGCTGGTGCATGGCAAGCTGCCAACCACCGCTGAGTTACAAGCCTACAAGCAAAAACTCAAAGCCCTGCGTGGCCTGCCTGCGAACGTAAAGGCAGTGCTCGAATGGCTGCCGGCCTCATCGCATCCCATGGATGTGATGCGCTCGGGCGTCTCCGCGCTGGGCTGCGTTTTGCCTGAGAAAGAAGATCACAATACCCCCGGTGCGCGCGATATCGCCGACCGCCTGATGGCCTCGCTCGGTTCCATGCTGCTCTACTGGTATCACTACAGCCACAATGGCAGACGTATTGAAGTGGAAACCGATGATGATTCCATCGGCGGACATTTCCTGCACCTGCTGCATGGCAAGCCGCCATCAGCATTGTGGGAGAAGGCGATGCACACTTCGCTTATTCTGTATGCAGAACATGAATTCAATGCATCTACCTTTGCCTGCCGCGTTGTCGCTGGTACAGGTTCGGATATCTACTCGGCTATTACCGGTGGCATCGGCGCATTGCGCGGTCCTAAGCATGGTGGCGCCAACGAAGTCGCCTTCGAAATCCAGAAGCGCTATGACAATCCGGATGAAGCAGAAGCGGATATCCGCAAGCGCGTAGAAAACAAGGAAGTGATCATCGGTTTTGGTCATCCTGTTTACACGATTTCCGATCCTCGCAACAAGGTCATCAAAGAAGTTGCGCATCGTCTGTCTAAAGATGCCGGCTCGACCAAAATGTTTGATATTGCTGATCGTCTCGAGTCCGTCATGTGGGATGCTAAAAAGATGTTCCCCAATCTTGATTGGTTCTCGGCCGTGTCATATCACATGATGGGTGTACCTACCGCGATGTTCACGCCTTTGTTTGTTATTTCACGTACGTCGGGTTGGGCAGCACACATCGTTGAGCAGCGTATTGATAACAAGATTATTCGCCCGAGCGCCAATTATGTCGGACCGGAAAATCTGAAGTTTGTGCCTATCGCTAAGCGCAAGTAATTTGTTGTAGCGGAAATAAAGACGCTGGACCCCGGCTTTCGCCGGGGTGACGATAGAAAAGCTTTGTGCTTGAAATTTTTCATCGCAGTTCAGGACGCGACAGGAATAGTGTTTTAAGAATTACTGACCTCAAAATTGTCATCCCGGCGAAAGCCGGGATCCAGTGTCTTCCGTCGCAAGGCGAAACCGTTCAGGTACCTCTGACAGAACCTCACCTCATCTCATCAACCATGAACACCGCACACCGCAAACCCCTCCCCGGAACCAGTCTCGATTACTTTGATGCGAGAGCAGCAGTCGAAACGATTCACCCCGGCGCCTATGACAAGCTGCCGTATACCTCGCGCGTACTTGCCGAAAACCTCGTGCGTCGCTGCGATCCCGCTACGCTGACCGAGTCACTTGGACAGCTGATCGAGCGCAAGCGCGAGCGTGATTTTCCCTGGTTTCCCGCGCGCGTGGTGTGTCACGACATTTTGGGTCAGACCGCGCTGGTTGATTTGGCGGGTTTGAGAGATGCGATCGCGGATCAGGGTGGTGACCCAGCCAAGGTCAATCCTGTGGTACCTGTACAGCTCATTGTTGATCACTCACTCGCGGTGGAATGTGGTGGTTTTGATCCTCAGGCTTTCGAGAAAAACCGCGCAATTGAAGACCGACGTAATGAGGATCGATTCGACTTCATCAACTGGACCAAGCACGCATTTAGGAATGTCGATGTGATCCCACCGGGTAACGGCATCATGCATCAGATTAATCTCGAGCGTATGTCACCGGTCATACAGTCGCAGCAGGGCGTGGCTTACCCCGACACTTGTGTTGGTACCGACAGCCATACACCGCACGTCGATGCGCTGGGTGTCATCGCCATCGGCGTTGGCGGCTTGGAGGCAGAAAACGTCATGCTCGGTCGCGCATCGTGGATGCGTCTGCCCGACATCATTGGTGTCGAACTATCCGGCAAACCGCAGCCGGGTATTACTGCCACCGACATCGTGTTGGCGCTGACCGAGTTTTTGCGTCAATCCAAAGTAGTCGGTGCTTATCTTGAGTTTTATGGTGCAGGTGCGCGCGCGCTCACGCTCGGCGATCGTGCGACCATCTCCAACATGGCGCCGGAATATGGTGCGACTGCCGCGATGTTTTCCATCGATGAGCAGACGATTCAATATCTGAAGCTCACCGGCCGCACTGATGAACAGGTCGCGCTGGTCGAAACGTATGCAAAAACAGCCGGCCTGTGGGCAGACAGTCTGACCAATGTTGAATACGAACGTGTGCTGACATTTGATTTGTCATCCGTTGTACGAAACATGGCCGGTCCCTCCAATCCGCATGCGCGTGTTGCGACCACAGATCTGGCTGCGAAAGGCATCGCCAGCGCATGGCAAGAGGTACCCGGTCAAATGCCGGACGGCGCGGTGATCATCGCAGCCATCACCAGTTGCACCAACACCTCCAACCCACGCAACGTAATTGCCGCCGCACTGCTGGCGCGCAATGCAAACAAACTTGGCCTGACGCGCAAGCCTTGGGTGAAATCTTCACTCGCACCCGGATCCAAGGCGGTAACGTTGTATCTTGAAGAAGCCGGTCTGATGGGTGATCTGGAAAAGCTAGGTTTTGGCGTGGTCGCTTATGCGTGCACATCCTGCAATGGCATGTCCGGCGCACTTGATCCCAAGATACAGCAAGAGATCATCGATCGCGATTTGTATGCGACAGCGGTCCTCTCAGGCAATCGTAATTTTGATGGTCGTATTCATCCCTATGCAAAGCAGGCATTCCTTGCATCGCCACCCTTGGTGGTCGCTTATGCGATCGCAGGCACGATCCGTTTCGATATCGAAAAAGATGTGCTGACCGTGGTGGATGGCAAAGAGATTCGCCTCAAGGATATCTGGCCCACCGATGAGGAAATCGACGCCATCGTCAAATCCAGCGTCAAACCTCAGCACTTCCGCCAAGTCTATGAGCCCATGTTTGCGATTCAGGCTGACAGTGGTACCAAGGTGAATCCCTTGTACGACTGGCGTGCTCAATCAACTTACATTCGCCGTCCACCGTATTGGGAAGGTGCGCTGGCAGGTGAGCGAACGATGAAAGGTATGCGGCCCCTGGCTGTATTGGGTGACAACATCACTACCGATCACTTGTCACCCTCGAATGCGATCATGCTCGACAGCGCAGCCGGTGAGTACTTGGCGAAGATGGGTCTGCCTGAAGAAGATTTCAATTCGTACGCAACGCATCGTGGCGATCATCTCACGGCACAGCGCGCGACCTTTGCGAACCCAACCTTGACGAATGAAATGTGTGTGGTCGACGGCAAGGTGAAAAAAGGATCGCTCGCACGCGTTGAGCCCGAAGGCAAGGTCACGCGTATGTGGGAAGCGATCGAAACGTATATGGAGCGCAAGCAGCCACTGATTATCATTGCAGGTGCCGATTACGGTCAGGGCTCATCGCGTGACTGGGCAGCGAAAGGTGTGCGGCTCGCCGGTGTTGAGGCGATTGTTGCCGAAGGATTCGAGCGCATTCACCGCACCAATCTGATCGGCATGGGCGTCATGCCGCTGGAATTCAAACCCGGCGTGAATCGCAAGACGCTCGGCATTGACGGTACCGAGACCTATGACGTGATCGGTGAGCGCAAGCCGCGTGCTGATCTGACGCTAGTCATTCATCGCAAAAATGGCGAGAAACTCGAGGTGCCGGTGACGTGTCGACTCGACAGTGATGAAGAGCTATCGATTTATGACGCCGGTGGTGTGCTGCAGCGTTTTGCGCAGGATTTTCTTGCGTCGGCAAAAGCCGCGTAAGACGTCTGAAAGCTGAATGAAAGACACTGGATCCCGGCTTTCGCCGGGATGACAGTTTTGGGGCTGTAGGTCTCGGATTAGTCATCCCAGTATGAGGCGGAGGGGCAGTTATGCGACTGGCGGGCTCTCATTTGTCATCGCCATACACGACGGGGGAAGGTGACGCGTCTGCCGGGCTTCGATTCGTCATTCCCATATAAGACGGAGAAAAGTGATGCGTCTGCTGACCCTCGATTCGTCATCCCGGCGAAAGCCGGGATCCAGCGGCGTTCGTAGTAAACCAAGACACAAGATACAAAGGTAAATCATGTCCCACCCACCCCAAATCAAAATCCCCGCCACCTACATGCGTGGTGGCACCAGCAAAGGTATTTTTTTCCATTTGCAGGATTTACCCGAGTCAGCACAGCAGCCCGGCCCCGCGC
>CANKWG010000091.1 GCA_947487325.1 Oxalobacteraceae bacterium
CCCGGCTGTACTTTGATACCGCAATCCAGCATCGCCATTTCAGCACCGGCGATACCTGACATGAGGTGCACTTCGTTCATGTCACCAATGTGACCGATACGGAAGAGCTTACCTGCGACTTTTGACAGACCCGCGCCCAGTGAAACGTTGTAGCGCTTGTAAGCGCGCGAAATCACATCAGCACCATTGATACCTTCGGGGACCATGACGGCAGACACGGTGTCGGAGTACCACTTGGGGTCAGCCGCACACAGCTTCATGCCCCAACCCTGAGTGATTGCAGCGCGCGCACCTTCGGCCAGATAGTGATGACGCGCGATGATGTTGTCGAGACCTTCTTCTTCGATCATCTTCAGCGACTCAACCAGACCGTACATCAGCGACAGCGCCGGCGTGTAAGGGAAATAGCCGGTCTGATTCGACGCCAACATGTCTTGCAAATCAAAGTAGGCGCGCGGCAGCTTGGCTTGCGCATGCATATCAAGTGCTTTCTGGCTCGCGCACATGATGCCCAGACCGGCTGGCAACATCAGGCCTTTTTGCGAACCGGACACAGCCATATCAACGCCCCAATCATCGAAGCGGAAATCAATCGAGCCCAGCGATGAAACTGCATCCACGAACAACAGCGCCGGATGCTTTGCATCGTTGAGTAACTTGCGCACTGCGCCGATATCCGAGGTCACGCCGGTGGCGGTTTCATTGTGGCAGGCAAGCACAGCCTTGATCTGATGCTGAGTATCCTTGCGGAGGATGTCTGCGTACTGCTCCAGCGGCACACCGGTGCCCCAATCGGCATCAACGATTTGCACATCGAGTCCGAACTTCTGGCACATCGCAATCCACAAATGACTGAACTGACCGAAGCGCGCAGCAAGTACTTTGTCACCGGGCGAGAGCGTGTTCGCTATCGCAGCTTCCCAGCAACCGGTTCCGGACGATGGAAAAACGAAAGGTGTACCGTGTTCGGTACGAAAGACTTTTTTCAGACCCGGAAGGATGGTGCGAGTAAGTACCGGAAATGTCGGCGAACGATGATCTTCCATCGAAACCATCATTGCGCGCAGAACGCGATCAGGCACGTTGGTAGGACCGGGTACAAACAGAAAATTACGACCAGCCATTTTTAGCTCCTTGTATTAATTAGATTTGGAGTTTCGGGGGCGATCTATGCCGCCCTTCCCCTACTTAAAATTTTTAACTACGCGCGCCGTAGACCGGGAGTGGACGCACCAGCGCGGTGACTTCTTCACGCACCTGCGCAATGCGAGCCGCATCGTTGGGTGCTTCGAGCACATCAGCAATAAGATGCGCCGTCGCACGCACTTCGTCTTCACGAAAACCGCGCGTGGTCATTGCGGGTGACCCCAGACGAATACCACTCGTGATCATCGCTTTTTCCGGATCGTTGGGAATGCCGTTCTTGTTGCAGGTGATGTGCGCGAGACCCAGCGCTGCCTCGGCCGCTTTGCCCGTAATGCCTTTGGCACGCAAATCGACCAGCATCACGTGCGACTCGGTACGACCACTGACGATACGCAGACCGCGCTCTACCAATGTCTCTGCGAGTACGGCAGCATTTTTAATCACTTGCTGTTGATATGTTTTAAAGGCTGGTTGCAGCGCCTCATGAAACGCGGCTGCCTTGCCAGCGATGACATGCATCAGCGGACCACCCTGCAAGCCAGGGAAAATCGCGCTGTTGATTTTCTTTGCCATGTCTTCGTTGTTCATCAGGATAATGCCGCCACGTGGGCCGCGCAGGCTCTTATGCGTGGTTGAAGTCACCACATCCGCATGCGGCACCGGATTCGGGTACACACCACCCGCAATCAGCCCCGAGTAGTGCGCCATGTCCACCAAAAAGTATGCACCCACATCTTTGGCGACTTTGGCAAAACGTGCCCAGTCAATTTTTAGTGCATACGCGGATGCACCGGCAATGATCAGTTTGGGTTTGTGCTCATGGGCCGTGCGCTCCATGGCGTCGTAGTCAATCTCTTCTTTTTCGTTCAAGCCGTAGCTGACGACGTTGAACCATTTGCCGCTCATGTTCAGGTGCATGCCGTGCGTGAGGTGTCCGCCTTCGGCCAGCGACATGCCCATGATCGTGTCGCCGGGATTGAGCAAGGCCAGAAACACGGCCTGATTCGCCTGCGAACCCGAGTTCGCCTGAACGTTCGCGAAATTCGCGCCGTAGAGTTCTTTCAATCGATCAATGCAAAGCTGCTCAACAATATCGACATACTCGCAGCCACCGTAGTAGCGCTTGCCGGGATAACCCTCGGCATATTTATTTGTGAGCACCGAACCCTGGGCCTGCATGACCGCCGGGCTGGTGTAATTTTCAGATGCGATCAATTCAATATGGTCTTCTTGGCGAGTCGCCTCCTGCTGAATTGCGGCCCAAAGCGCGGGGTCGCTCTGCGATAAATCCAGGTGATCCGGAAATGCGCCGCTGGTGGGGCTGACTCGAGTGAGCATATTGATTCTCCTGTTGGGGTCATTTGCGGGCGAAAGCGCCGATCGCAAAGGTGCAAAGGCGCCTTGACGGGCCGCCAATACTATTCAGGCGCTAACTGTACTGATGAGTTCATTTCAGGAAAAATAAATATTTCTTTACTATAAGTTCAGATTTTCTTATCAATAGCCTGAGGCGATCCACGGACCGACAACAGTTCGGCCGATCGAGCGCTCACTACGATGTAAAGCCGCATTAGCACTGCGTTCCGTAGCGGCGAGATAATGCCGGGGACAAAATCCAGCGGTCAGATCAGGCCAGCTGATTTACACCCGACGGGACCAAGGCAGATAAAGATTTAGCCAGCCGACCTGAAAGAGAGCATTACTTGGCCTGACAGACCTTGTTCAGTCGACAACTCGAATCAGCCGACGACCCAAATTTTCGCCCCGATAGAGCCCAGCGATCGCATCCGGGGCATGGTCGATACTGGGGAGTACCTCCTCTTCGTAACGGATGAGACCCCGACGCACCCAATCGGCCAGATCGACGCGCGCGGCGGCATAGTGATCCCTATGATCAAGAATCACGAAGCCTTGCATGCGAGCCCGCTTGACCAGCAGCTGTCGTTCGACGCGAGGACCGAGTGGCGTGGGATTCCAGTTAGCGATGGAAGCCGTGCCGCAAATGATCACGCGCGCGCCCACGTTCAGATGCTGCATCACTGCATCGCTGATGCTGCCCGATGTATTGTCAAAATAAATGTCCACACCATTCGGACACGCTGCCGCCAATTGTTCGACAAAATCCTCGCATTTGTAATCAACAGCACTGTCATATTGAAAGCGATCGACGCACAGCTGACGCTTGGACTCACCACCCGTAATCGCAACGGTGTGACAACCATGAAGACGTGCAATCTGCCCCACACAAGAACCCACCGCACCTGCGCCCGTGGAGACCAGCACGGTCTCGCCTGATTTGGGCTCACCGATCCGCATCAGTCCGTAGTGCGCCGTAATACCGTTAATGCCGAGTACACCCAGCGAGGTCGACAAAGGCAGATCCGCCTGATCAACTCGGTAGTCAATCGTGCTCACATCTACCGCTGCGTAATCCTGCCAGCCGAACATGCCGGTTACACGCGTACCCACCGGCCATTGCGGATCCTGGGAGGCGACGATTTCACCGGCCGCAAAAGAACGCATGACCTCACCGATGCCAACGGGTTGCGAGTAATTGGCCACCGCATTCACCCAACCACGCATGGCCGGCTCGACGGCAAGAAAGTGATTGCGTATCAACACCTGACCCGACTGCGGTTGCGGTATGGCGGTCTCCACAATGCGAAAGTGCTCAGCTTGCGGAATGCCTTCGGGACGGCTGGAGAGAATCACCTGACGGTTAATGAGAGCGGACATGATTTGATTGTTTAGTTTTTAACAGTAGGGTACGACACCTGCCAGCGAAGGTAACAGAGATCCGTTCCGACGCCGAGAGTCATGTGGGTGAGTGGTAAGATCAAGCTGCCTGAAAGTTAGCAAGTCAATTGCAACACGCTCACAGGCGAGGATAGCAAAGCACGTTCACTATCGCTAAACGCGCTCTGCATTGGCAATCACAATAAAACGAGACAAGCTCATGAATTCTCATCGCGTCGCACTGATTACTGGTGGAGGCACTGGCATAGGCAAGGCTGCTGCAAAAGCTTTACTGCAAGCGGGTTATCAGGTCGTAATCACCGGCCGAAATCTCGATAAGCTCCAGACAGCACTCGAGGACATAGGAGGCACCGACGCCAATGCGCTGGCAGTGGCCAGTGATGTCGGCGATCCCGACAGTGTGAAGCAGCTATTCGCCAGCCTGAAAACAAAATTTGGCCGCATCGATGTGCTGTTTAATAACGCGGGCACTGCATCTCCACCGATGTCAATGGAAGAGCTGAGCTACGCGCAGTGGATGAATGTCGTGAATGCCAACCTGACAGGTTCTTTTTTGTGCGCGCAAGAAGCGATGCGCATGATGAAAGCACAGTCACCCAAAGGGGGACGCATTATTAACAACGGATCGATTTCAGCCAATACGCCACGGCCTTTCTCCGCACCCTACACTGCCACCAAACATGCCATTACCGGGCTCACTAAGTCGATCGCACTCGATGGTCGTGCAGACCGCATCGCCTGCAGCCAAATTTATATCGGTAATGCTGCCACTGCAATTACACAGGTGATCAGCAAAGGCGTGATTCAGGCGGATGGGTCACTGAAGGCAGAGCCGACGATGGATGTCGACCACGTTGGGCAGGCGATAGTACACATCGCCGATTTACCGTTGGAGAGCAATATCCTGTTTATGACGATCATGGCGACAACCATGCCCTATGTCGGGCGCGGATAGTCAGAACAGCAGCACGCCTCGCAGAGCCAGCCCCATCAGCGCACCAAACCACAAACCGGCGAGCGTGACAAAGGCAATACCAAATCCCGGACCTCGTCTTGCAGGGTTACTCAGATAAGCCTGCGCGTACCATGCGCGACCGAGGAGCCAAATCACGCCCATCGCAAAGGCACCGATCTCGCCGTTGAAGACCGCATAGATCCAGAGCGAAGGTAGCATCATTAGTGCGGCTTCCATCGTGTTCATCTGCACGCGATAAGCACGATCGAACATCTCATGACCCGACGTTGCTGGCGCCATGATTGAATATTTGACGCGCGCTTTGCCAACAATGACTGAAGTAACGAACATCAGCAAAACGGTGAGCAGCGTAATGAGGGAGGTCAGCGGATAAGCATTCATGGGCATCAATAAAAATTTTAAAAACTGCGCACTACGTTTACTGGCTTTCGCATACAGCTCGCATCAAATGATCGTCAGGCGTTTGTGGCACGACATCAACCCAACTACTCACCAGATTCTGTTCCGTGATTAGCGTTCCCGCACCCATGGCGTCTGACATTTTATGGATACTCAAGATCCGCCGCTGATGTTTACGGCAGCTGAATTCGGTTGGGTAGAGTACCGACCGGTAGGTCTTGCCCGATGCATCGGTCACCGGGGTTCGCAGGTCATGCAAATCCCAGATGAAAGCGTTACCGCTCATATTCACCATGCGAAGCTTATCGTAGTACCGAATAAGCTCATTGATTTCCGCATATTGCACCCAGTTTTCTGCGAAAGCTGGCGTTGCGATCAAATAGGCGCACAGATAAAACCATTTCTTCATGGTGGGCAGTCTTAGCGAGATAGGAATGGGCTTATTGTCGCAGAAGGTGGAGACAACCGCATTTTTGAGTATGACTTCGGATCGGCTGCGTTCTGCGTTCTGCGTTCTGCGTTCCGCGCATCCAATTAAATGGGCTCGAGATGAGGGAATGCGGAATCTGGCACACTGGCCGTTTTACGGGGATCCGATCATGAACAAAAAAACAAGCTTTGCAGCGACCTGCCTTACCTTCACTCTGCTCATCGCCGCCGGGTTCTCGCCCTACTCTGCCAGCACCGCCCATGCTCACGATGTTCAGGGATTATTGGATAAGGTCATTCAGGGCACCCACCGCTCCGACGCCAACCGCGCCCGCGATCAATACCGCCACCCGAAAGAAACGCTGCTGTTCTTTGGTTTGCGACCTGACATGACGGTGGTTGAAATCTCTCCTGCGAATGGCTGGTACACCGAAATCATTGCGCCACTACTAGCGCAACAGGGTCGGTATTATGCGGCCGTGCCAGCACTCAACGACGATATGCCTGAAGCGATGAAGCGTCGCGATACCACCTATCGCCAAATGCTCAAAGCTACGCCCGAGCTTTACGGCGAGCCAACGGTCAAGGCTTATGACTCTGCCGCACCTGTATTCGCGCCGGAAGGCACAGCTGATCTGGTGGTGACTTTTCGAAATGTGCACAACTGGGCCAAAGCCGGACATACACAGGCGATGTTCAAAGGATTTTTTAAGGCCTTGAAGCCAGGCGGGATGCTCGGCGTCGTTGAACACCGCGCAAAACCTGACACACCGCTGTCCAAACAAATCGAATCGGGTTACATGACTGAGCAATTCGTCATCGAGGTGGCGACTGCTGCTGGCTTCAGACTGGACCGCAGCTCGGAGATCAACAGCAACGCGCTTGATACGAAAGACCATCCCGGCGGTGTCTGGAACTTGCTGCCTAATCTGCGCGGTGTCGCCGAGAGCGACAAACCCAAGTATCGCGCCATTGGCGAGTCGGACCGAATGACACTGCGCTTTGTGAAGCCTTAAGCTGTTGTCCTATCCTCGAATACAAAGAAAAACAGCAAGTAAATAATCGTATGACGACAGAGGCAAAGCGCATCGGACAAATCAGAAAAGCGCCAGAAAATTTTCTGGATCCGCAATTCCTGCGCGAGATCCATGAACAAGGACTCGATGACAAACGACGCCGTTTTTTACGACAAAGTTTTTTGATGGCTTCGGCTGCTTCTGCGGTGTCTTCGACGTCCATGAGCTTTGCCAACGAGGTGGGCACTGAAGGTGGTGAAAACTCAGCAGCGGGCGATCCGAATATTCTTGTACTACCGTCACATTCGACAACGCTGGGCAAGCCGGTGGCTCAAGCCGGCTACGGACAACCCTCACGACATGAAAACACCATTCTCAAACGTGCGTCGCCCGGCCTGACAAGAACGCAAGAAGCGTCTGCCTCGTTCACCCCCTTGCAGGCGCTGTTTGGCATCATTACTCCGAATGGCTTGCATTTTGAAAGACATCATCAAGGCTGGCACGACATCCCACCTGAAACACACCGACTGATGATTCATGGTCTGGTCAAGACAGCGATGATCTTCACGCTGGATGATCTGATGCGACTCCCGTCAGTCTCGCGCATTCACTTTCTGGAGTGCGGCGCCAACACAGCGATGGAATGGGGACATCCTTCAGTACCTACGGTGCAGTACACGCACGGCATGCTGTCCTGCTGCGAATTCACAGGTGTGCCTCTATCCGTGCTGCTGGATTACTGCGGCTATGACAAACAGCAATCGCGTTTCGTTCTAGCCGAAGGCGCCGATGGTTCCAGCTTGACTCGCACGATTCCTATCGAGCATGCGCTCGATGATGTGCTGGTTGCGTGGGGTATGAATGGCGAAATGCTGCGCCCCGAAAATGGTTACCCACTGCGATTGGTCGCGCCCGGCATGCAAGGTGTCTCGTGGGTCAAATGGTTACGACGCATCGAAGTCGGCGATCAGCCTTGGGGTACCAAGGATGAGTCGATTCAATACATCGACCTGATGCCCGACGGGAGCCATCGGCAATACACTTCGATTCAGGAATGCAAATCCGTGATCACCTCACCCTCTGGCGGTCAGCAATTACTGAACAAGGGAATGTTCAACATCACCGGTCTGGCTTGGTCGGGCCGGGGCAAGATAAAAAAAGTGGATGTGTCTGTCGATGGCGGACGCCATTGGCGCAGCGCGCGACTGGAGGGGCCAATACAAAACAAAGCCCTCACCCGTTTCAATATCGACTGGGTGTGGGATGGCAGCGAAGTGATTCTGCAATCACGCGCTGTTGACGAGACGGGCTATGTGCAGCCCAGCATTGACCAGCTGCGCAAGGTCAGAGGTAACCGATCCACGTATCACAACAATGCGATTCAATCCTGGCAAATCAATGCATCCGGTGAGGTACTGAATGTGCAGGCTTATTAGCATCGGATTACTGTTCTTGCTGTCCTGTACATGCATGAACCCTGCGCAGGCAGACCCGAAGTATCCCGGCGTCGGTCGAAGCGCCACCGCCAGAGAAATTCAAGCCTGGAATATTGATGTGCGACCCGACTTCAAAGGTTTACCCAAAGGCGCGGGCACCGTGCTTCAGGGACAGCAAGTCTGGGATGCGAAGTGCGCGTCTTGTCACGGCACCTTCGGCGAACTGACCCAGATGTCGGGACCCATTGTCGGTGGCACCACGGCTGAAGATAGTCGCACTGGCAGAGTTGCTGCCCTTTCCAATCCGAATACGGTACTCCGTTCGGCCATCATGAAAGTACCGACCCTAAGTACGCTTTGGGATTACCTGTACCGGGCCATGCCCTGGAATGCGCCCAAATCATTGTCGGTCAATGAGACCTATGCGGTGACGGCGTATATCCTGAATCTCGCCGAGATCGTGCCGGAAGACTTCAGCTTGTCGGAC
>CANKWG010000092.1 GCA_947487325.1 Oxalobacteraceae bacterium
CCAGATGGGTTTTAGCCAGCGCCTTGACATCGGAAAAATCCATAATCATGCCGTTGTCCGAGCTACCCTCTTCTTCGATGACCTCGCCCACCAGCGTAATCTCGAGCGTGTAGCGATGGCCATGCAAATTACGGCACTGGCTTTTGTGGTCAGGGATTCGGTGGCCAGCATCGAACTCCAGTTTACGAGTGATAGTGATCATGCGTTTTTCAATATTCAGGGTATTTGCAGCAGTTTATGCGTTTGCAAGGACAATCGCCATTGCGGATCGGATTTGCAGAGATCAATCGCCAGCCGGGTATTGTCGGCCAGCTTGGGGCCGTCCATCGGCTGCAGAAAAAAATGGGTAAATGCCAGCGAGGTGTAGGACGACAGATTCTGGGCTTGCTGCGGTATCACCACCTTGAGCTCGTCACCGCGCTCCACGACCAGCGGCGCCTCGGCTTTGGGGCTCACGCAAATCCAGTCCACACCCGCAGGCACCGGCAAGGTACCGTTCGTTTCAATGGCAATCTCGAACCCAAGCGCATGCAAAGCATCAATCAGTGGCGTATCGAGTTGTAGCAGCGGTTCGCCGCCTGTGAGAACCACATATTTTTTCCCAGTACGGGCAGCAGGCCATTGCGCATTAATCACCGCTGCCAGCTGGCCCGCATCGGGGTACTTATCACCCAACACACCATCCGTGCCAACAAAATCGGTATCGCAGAAACGGCACACCGCGGTGGCGCGATCCTGCTCTCGTCCCGACCACAAATTGCATCCAGAAAAACGGCAGAACACCGCCGGACGTCCGGCTTGTGCGCCCTCGCCCTGCAAAGTGTAGAAAATTTCTTTGACGCTGTAAGTCAAACCACAGTCCGTAAAAAATCTGGTCAGACCGAATTATCGTACATATTGGGGGTGATGCCCCCGCCAGCCTCAGGGAAAGCGGACCACGAACACGGTTCCCTTGCCCTCGGGGCCGGGGCGCAGCTCAATCACGGCGTCATGATCGCGCGCAATGTCGCGAACGATGGCCAGACCTAAGCCAGTCCCTGGCTGTGACTGATCGAGCCGATAAAAGCGGTTGAACACGCGCTCTTTTTCCGACTCCGGAATGCCGGGACCACTGTCCTCCACCATCAGGATACCGTGCCCATCGACTTGAAGACAACTGACCGTCACCAAGCTGCCATTAGGTGAATAGCGAATAGCGTTGTCCACCAGGTTATCGATCATGTCGCGCAACAAGAAACGGTCGCCGGCTACTCGCGTGGGCTGCAAATCGAAACCGATATCGATATTTTTTTTCAGTGCTTCCTCGACAAAGTGCTGCACCGATTCAGACACCAATGCATCCAGCGATAACGGTTCAAGTCGGTGGCGCTCAAAATCCCCCGGCTCGGAGCGCGCCAGCGCCAGCAACTGGTTTGCCTGCCGCGCCATTCTTTCGGTCGAGACCAGCATGAGTGAGGTTGATTCAGTGGTCTCTGTATCGCTGCGGTGATGGGCGCGCAACCATTCCAGTTGCGCCTTGAAACCGGCCAGAGGCGTACGCAACTGATGCGCGGCATTCGCCAGAAAATCCTGCCGGGCCCGTGCATTTCCCTGAACGCGGTTGAGTAACTCATTCATCGCACGGATGAATGGCACGATTTCTTCAGGTGCATTCTGAAGCGGCAGCGGCGACAAATCATCAGAAGTGCGGCGTTCAAGGTTGCTTTCCAGGTCGCGCAGCGGTTGCAAGCCACGTTTGAGCACCATCCAGACAACCAAAGGAATCAAAAGCACCAGCAGTAACTCCAGTGCAAAGAGCGACAGCAAAATTCGAAGCCGAATTTCCTGCCGCTTCACGCGGGTCTCGGCAGCACCAATCAGCACCGTCTCGCCGCCGACTTGCGTACGCAAAGAGATCACACGCACATCCTCGCCGCGCATGCGGGACCCATAGGCAATCCAAGGTTTACCTTTTTCGGGCACCTGCATTACGGGGAAATCACGGTCACCCGCAATCGTTTTGCCCGACATGTCACGCACGACAAAAAACACTTCGTCCAGATGATCAACGCGCAAAATCTGTTCAGCTTGCTGCGATAAGCGCAGCTCCACCGAGGAATCTTTTTCTGTCACGTGCGGCACCAAAGCCCAAGCGGCATCCGCCAGACTCTGGTCGAGCGCCGACTGTGCAGGAATCCAGGCAAGCCAGTAGGCAGCAGCGGCAGCGGCTACATTGACGGCCATCAGCGTAACGACCAGCCATTGCAGCAGTTTGGCTCTGAGACTCATCCGCCCGACTGTTCCAACAGATAACCGAATCCCCGAATAGTTTTAATGGAGATGCCAGCCGAATCGATCTTCGCCCGTATCCGCGACACATAAACCTCCACGGCATTAATCGTGACCTCTTCACCCCACGGAAGAATGGCATCGATGATTTGCTGTTTGGAGACGACGCGCGACGAGTTCTGCATAAGGTGCTCAAGAACCGCCCACTCGCGTGCAGATAACTCAATCACCTGACCATCAACCATCGCGCGACGAGTGAAAGGATCGAGTTGCAAGCCGCCCATCTGCAAATGAACCGGTCTGGGGTTACTTCGTCGTACCAGCGCCTTGAGACGCGCCACAAGTTCAGGTGCTGCAAATGGCTTAACCAAGTAATCATCCGCACCCAGTTCCAACCCCCGAACGCGATCCTGCACATCATCACGCGCCGTCAGAAGCAACACCGGCAAAGCACTACCACGGGCGCGCAGACGACGCACGACCTCAAACCCATCAATACCTGGCAAACCAATATCCAGCACCGAAACAGAAATCTCGCGCGACATCAGCGCATGATCGGCCTCTTCACCGTTATGGACGACGTCCACCACCATGCTGTGGCCGCGAAGAATCCGCGCGATACCATCGGCCAGAACCAAGTCATCTTCCACCAACAACACATGCATAGTCATATCCGCCATGAGGCAATAACCCTCTCATTTTGCCAGAAGCATGCTTCAGACCGTCTGACCAAACGTTGAGAGATAAAAAAACACCGGGCCGCAGCCCGGTGCTTAATGTGCAAAAAAACTTTTTTTACGCAGCTTCAGGAACACTCGGCAGACCCGAGAGCGCCATGGCAAGCTCTTTCTCATCATAGTTCTCGTCTTTGAGGCCGCCGGCAAAATAGGCAGAATAAGCCGCCATATCAAAGTGACCATGACCACACAGATTGAACAGAATCACCTCGCTCTTACCCTCGCGCTTGCAGCGCAGCGCTTCTTCAATCGCACCTTTGACGGCGTGATTGGCTTCAGGCGCGGGCACGATACCTTCATGACGCGCGAACAACACACCGGCGGCAAAGCATTCGGTCTGATGATAGGCAGTCGCTTCGATCAGGCCCAGCTCTTTCAGGTGTGACACCAGTGGCGCCATACCGTGGTAACGCAAACCACCTGCGTGGAAGCCAGGAGGTGTAAATGTCGAACCCAGCGTGTGCATCTTAGTCAGCGGTGCCATGTGGCCTGTATCGCCAAAGTCATAAGCGTACTTGCCGCGTGTGAGCGAAGGACATGCCGCTGGCTCTACCGCCACAATGCGTGGCTTCGGACCACCACGCAGTCCGGCGCCGATGAACGGGAAAGCAATACCGGCAAAATTCGAACCACCGCCAGTGCAGCCGACGATGACATCAGGATAGGCATCGGCCATCGCCATCTGCTCCATGGACTCGATACCCACGATGGTCTGATGCATCAACACATGGTTGAGCACCGAGCCGAGCGCATATTTAGTATCGTCATTGGTCGCAGCAATTTCCACCGCTTCAGAGATCGCAATGCCCAAACTGCCCGGATGGCCAGGCCTCTGCTCCAGCACCGAACGACCGTAGTTGGTATCCATTGAAGGCGATGCCACACAACGGGCGCCATAGGTTTCCATCACGGCGCGGCGATAAGGCTTCTGGTCATACGACACACGCACTTGGAAGACGGTGACATCAATTCCAAACAGCGAGCCGGCGAACGAGAGCGAGGTGCCCCATTGTCCTGCACCGGTTTCGGTGGTCAGACGCTTGACGCCCGCCTGCTGATTGTAGAAAGCCTGCGGTATCGCAGTGTTGGGCTTGTGACTGCCTGCAGGACTCACACCTTCGTATTTGTAAAAAATTTTGGCCGGTGTGCCGAGCGCTTTTTCCAGTGCATGTGCACGAAACAGCGGCGCGGGTCGCCACAGACGATAGATGTCACGCACTGGCTCAGGAATGTCGATTTCACGTTCAGTCGAGACCTCTTGCATGATGAGTTCCATCGGGAACAGCGGCGCCAGATCATCCGGGCCAATAGGCTGCAGTGTGCCGGGGTGCAGCGGCGGCGGCAGCGGCTTGGGCAGGTCAGCCTGAATGTTGTACCAGCGACGGGGAATACGGTCTTCGGGAAGCAGGAATTTGAGTTGTTGCGACATCGCTCGGAGCTCCATCATTATTTTGGTTATCGATATGCTGCCTCGTTTGCCGGCAACATGCGCAGTCGTTAATTTTTTAGTAACGGTACTTGCGCTTGCTTTGTCCGGACTAACGCTAATTTACTTCGGCATCAGGGGTTTCGTCCATCCAGAAAACAAAACCCCCTGCCGAGGCAGGGGGTGTTCATCTCAAGACCATCAGTCTAGAAGCGCATTACTTGGCTTTCAGGCACTCGCTCATGAACTTCTTGCGCTCGTCACCTTTTTTGCCTGTAGCTTCCTTGTTGCAGGTTGCCATTTTGTTTTGCTGCGAGTTTGCTGGCTTCTCGGGAGCTGCCGGTTCCGCAGGCTTTTTGCTCAAACACTCTTTCATGAACGCCTTGCGCTCGTCACCCTTTTTACCCGTAGCATCCTTGTTACATGTCACCATCTTGTTCTGCTGCTCAGTTGCCGCTTCAGCAACAGGTATAAATCCCAACGACAGCAACGCTATGGTCGTAATAATGAATTTCACGCTTCCTCCTAAAAGATAGTGCGCTTTTGCGCATTTATTATTTCCAACAATATTTTGCCTGAAAAAAAGAGCACCCGAAAACAAAAACCGCACAGCTGATTTTCAAAAAAACAATCAGGCGGGTGTCATTCGTTCCATCAGCCATTTCGCAACACGTAGAACTACTTTATCTTCGCCGTGCCGGCCCACCACCTGCAAACCCACTGGCATGCCGGTACGTCCTTTGAAAAAAGGTAGATGAACACAGGGCAGACCTAGCAGTGTCCATACGCGCGAAAAAACCGGATCACCCGTCTGCGTCAGTGTATCGGGTGCCTCCCCGATCGCACTGGGCGCCAACAGTACTTCGAAGGCACCAAATGCATTGGACACCATACCGCGCGCCGACTGAGCCAGTTGGAGATTGGCGTAATGACGCTCAACCGAAATCTCCAGTCCGGTGTTTATTACCTGATTGAGTTGGTCACTCAACAGATGTGGCTGCCTAAGACGCTCATGCGCGAGCGAGCGCACTACATCAAACGCCATGATTTCCTTCTGCGCTTGCATCAGCTGCGAAAACAAAAGTGGCAGTTCCAGTTCGCGTATCGGTATCCCGGCCAAAGCGAGTACCCGCGCTGAATGTTCAAAAGCCTTGTGCGTATCCTCGTCCGCGTGTGGCCATTCATGGGTATGGCACATAGCGATGCGCGGCGCATGCGAGACATCCAGCTGCAGCAGACCACGATCACCGGTAGTCGCAGCAGCAAACAGCGCGACATCATCGACCGAACGCGCAATAAACCCGATGGTATCGAGCGTATCGGAAAGGGCTTTTACGCCAGTGCGGTTGACTAGGCCGAAACTGGGCTTGTAGCCAACCACACCACAGAAAGCAGCAGGCCTGATTACCGAGGCAGCGGTTTGCGATGCGAAGGCCAGCGGGACCATGCAATCGGCAACAGCAGCAGCGGATCCGCTGGACGAACCACCGGGCGTATGGGTGATGCCATGCGGATTACGGGTCTTGCCCGGCTTGAAGGTCGCAAATTCGGTCGTGACGGTTTTACCCAACATAAGCCCGCCCTGCGCTCGACACAGAGCAACGGCGGCTGCATCAGCGATAGGCTTATGTGATGCGTAAATCGACGATCCATACGTGGTGGGCATGTCCGCCGTGTCAAACAAATCTTTCACCGCGATAGGTATGCCATGCAAGAGCCCCTGCACCGGCCTGCGATCCAATTGGCGCGCCTGCTCGAGCGCGCTGTCTACTGCCAGATACTCCCAAGCCCGCACGTCGCCTTCTCTCGCCTGTATGCGTTCGAGACAGGCATGAACTAATTGTTCAGAAGTGATTTCGCGGCGCTCGAGCTGGGGGACCAGCGCGCTGGCGGATTGTTCATGAAGGGCTTGTGGCATTGTTAATCCTTATATTTTTCTTTAGCCAAGCGTCGCGCGGTTTCCCTAGCATCCCTATCACGCGCAGCTGAAGTGTAACCCCCGTTGTTGCAGGCGACAAAATATGGATGAATCTAAAGTTGCATTCTCTACGGATTCAAAACCTAGGCAAGCAGAAACTTAGTCGATTCAGGGCGACACAAAAAAGCTCGCGGATAGGCAGTCCGTCCTATTGCACTGCATGCATCGGCGTCCAATTCTTAATCGTCTTGCCAGCCCAAGGGCTGAATGTAGGAAAAGATATTTGTTATTCATTTGAGAATTCTTGCGTGCGCGTACAATCAGCCAAATTTTTTTAAAACGAAATCATGCCGCTGTTGCAGAGTTCTTTGAGTATGTCTGATATCGCTTTGCATGCCATGATTACTCTGGCGCTGCTGATAGCAGTGCTCTGGCTGCGCCGCTGGCCTTTGGTATATGCATTTTCGATATTGCCCGGCACGATTGCGCACGAGTTATTGCATTTTTTGGCAGGCTGGGTGATGAGCGCCAAGCATATCTAATACTCAGTCAGCGCAGCTCAATCAGTTCGGCAGATTTTGCCCACCACCTCATCGGATAGTTCCAACGCTGCCTTCTGCTTATTAATAGACGCAGGATGAGTCCAAACGACCTCATCATCATTCAGCAAAAATTTTTGCTGAAACAATATTAATCCAAGCTGGCACGATATTTTGTACTTCATCAGCGCTGCATTATGCTGAAGTCCCATCATGTCGCGTTGAGAATTAAAGACCTGTTTGATCTGAAAATCAATTTGCTTTGAAGAAGAACGCTTAATCGAGGATGTATCAAGGAAAGTTTTGGATAACTCATCGCTCGACAGCAAAACCCAATCCTTGGCTTGAGCTGAAAACGATAGGCATAAAAGCACTGTGAAGAGAATTTTTTTCATATGATCTTCCAAACTAAGAGCCAATCTCAAAAAGCGCGCCCTAAACCAGCGCGCTCGCTAATCAAGAAAAATACTCATCTTTACTTGACGAAAAAAATTGAACCTCGCAGATCCTGAAGATGAATACTCTACCGTACTCGCCGATATGCCCCAGGGCCAATCCCATTGCGCGGAGTACACATGATGAAATCGCTGATATTGACCGAGGTATCTGAAATACTAAAAACAGCCTCGTCACTCACGGCAGTCGTGTAGCCTCCTTTGACTGGCTTGAGCTCTTCATCGAGATCACATAACTTGCCGTCTGGGAAAGGCTGTGGATTATAGGCGTCGGGCATCCAATTTCCCCACAGACGGATCCGCCTGCGACCATCAACCGAGTAAACCAAAATAGCAAGACTATCGTGCGTGAACTTACCGTCCGCACTTGAATAAACCTTTGCTAGTGCCTGAGCTTCTATTTCAGCCGTGCGAGCTCGAACCATCGCTGCGCACCGACGCGCAGCCTCTGCGCCAGAAAGTGATTTACCACTGTCATCAGTCATGCAATAAGGATACCCTGATAAAAAAACACGTTGCGTGGCAAGCAAAAATCCCTTCAGAGGGAAACCCGCATTGACTTGTTTGAATACCTCACCCATCCGCGTATCTGCGGCGTCGAGCTCAGGGCTACTGCAAATGAGTTTTTCCAAGGGACGGCGAGCTTTTCCGCAATCAAAACTAGCGGCCGATGTGGCACTAGAAAAGAGCAGCGAAGCTCCAGTCAAAACAATAGCGCGCAATAAAAAAAATCTCATACAAACTCCCTTGAAAAAATGAGATTGCATCCCCTACAGGATACATATTTTATGATTATTGAAACTTTTCTGGGTCTGCTGCCATCAAGCTGATCGATCAATCATTGGGTTTTGCGACTTACTTTACCAATCCATAGCTGGTAATTCCTGCTTATTCTATTGCCGCTCGCCCCGCTCGCGCCTTATGTAATTTTCTGTAGCTATCGAGCAGACGGTGGTGCCTGTCGAGCCCCTCCAGGTTCATGCTCGTTGGCGTTAAGCCAAAGAAACGTACGCTACCATCGACAGAACCCATGACAGCATCCATCCGCGCATTACCGAACATACGACGGAAGTTAAGCTCGTAGTCGTCCAGATCTAATTCGTCATCAAGCACCACCTCCAGCACCACATTCAAGGCCTGATAAAACAATTTACGCTCGACCGTGTTGTCGTTGTATTGCAGGAAGGCTCCCACCAAGTCATGCGCTTCGTCAAGCTGCTGCAATGCGAGATGAATCAATAGCTTCAACTCCAGCACGGTCAGCTGGCCCCATTCGGTATTCTCGTACA
>CANKWG010000093.1 GCA_947487325.1 Oxalobacteraceae bacterium
ACGCGGTGCGCCGGGCATGCCGGAAATGCTGTCGCCGACCTCGGCGTTGATCGGCAAGGGTCTGGGCGAGTCCGTGGGCCTGATTACCGATGGGCGTTTCTCGGGCGCGACCTGGGGCATGGTGGTTGGCCATGTGGCGCCTGAGGCCATGAATGGTGGCACCATCGGTTTGGTGCAAGAAGGCGACTCCATCACCATCGATGCGCACAAGCTCTTGATTCAATTGAATGTGCCCGACGAAGAAATCGCCCGCCGCCGTGCAGCTTGGAAAGCACCCGAACAAAAATACACCCGGGGTGTATTGGCTAAATTTGCCAAATTAGCATCCTCGGCTAGCCGTGGCGCGGTGACGGATTAAATTTTGTGAGCGAATGTAATTGCCGTCCGCATTATTTTGCGGGCGGTGATAGTGTTTACCGTAAGCAGAATTACCAAAAAGATGTAAAATTCTGCGGTCATCAAATTAATGGAGATTGACATGAAATGTATCCTTGTCGCAGCAATCGCTTTGAGCGCATTGGTTTCGGGCGCAGCATCCGCCAGCGAGCAGCTGGCAAGAGAAAAGAACTGCCTGGCTTGCCACGCAGTTGATTCCAAACTGGTCGGCCCAGGCTACAAAGAAGTCGCTGCCAAGTACAAAGGCGACAAGTCGGCTGAAGGTAAGCTGGCCACCAAGATCATGAAGGGTGGTAGCGGCGTTTGGGGTCAGATCCCGATGCCTGCAAACCCACAAGTGTCCGATGCTGAAGCAAAGGCACTGGCTAAATGGGTTCTGTCGCTGAAATAATCGACCGCATTCATGAAGTAAAAAAGCGCTCCGAGGAGCGCTTTTTTATTGCCTGCAGCAGTGCCAGGTCGATGTACAGCAATATGATGCTGCGATTATTTGGTGACCGCAATCTGCGAACGCTTGCCACCTTTATAGGTATACAGCGTTAGCAAACCATTCTTGATATCGCCGCGCGCATCAAACTCGATCTTGCCGGTGACGCCCTCATAGTTAATCTTTGCGAGCTCCGGCAGATACTTGGCGGGCTCTACAGAGTTCGCTTTCTGCATGGCGGCGACCATCACCATGACCGCATCGTAGACATAAGGCGCATACAGTTTGACATCAACGCCGAATTTCTTTTTGTAGTCGCTGCGGAATTTCTCCACGATTTTTTTCTGACTTTCCTCGACACCGCCAGCTTCGGCACACACCACCTGTCCATCGCTCATGCCGGCGCCCGCCAGTGATGGCAGTTGCTCGGTGCATATCCCGTCGCCACCCATGAATTTCGCTGATATGCCGAGCTGCTTCATTTGTCGCAGCATGGGTCCTCCGACGGCATCCATGCCGCCGAAGAAAATCAGGTCAGGCGACTTGCCCTTGATAGCGGTCAGGATGGCATTGAAATCGGTGGCTTTATCGGTGGTGTACTGACGACCAACGATGGTCAGACCAGCGGCTTTGGCTGCTTTTGCAAATTCGTCGGCGACACCTTGGCCATAGGCGGTACGGTCGTCGATGATGGCGATGCGTTTGGCTTTGATATCCGAAGCAGTGAAGCGGCCGAGTGCGCCACCGAGCTGGCCGTCATTCGCCACGACACGAAACGCACCTTTGTAGCCTTGCATCGTGTACTTGGGATTAGTGGCGGATGGCGAAATCTGAGGAATGCCAGCATCGTTGTAGATTTTTGAGGCGGGAATGGTGGTGCCCGAATTCAGGTGACCAATGACGCCGTTGACTTTGGCATCCGCCAGCTTCTGCGCAGCGGCGGTTGCTTGCTGTGGATTGGCGCCGTCATCTTCGGCTTGCAATACGAATTTGATTTTCTTGCCGCCGATGGTCACGCCTTTGGGATTGTGCACATCAATCGCCATGCGTGCACCGTTTTCATTGTCTTTGCCCAGATGCGCAATCTGACCTGACAGCGGGCCGACATGGCCGATTTTTACCACCTGTTCTTGGGCCATTACTTGCATGCTGATGGCGCTCAATAGGGTCAGGGATAAGGCTGTGTGGGTGAGCTGCATAAATATCCTCCGGAACGGAAAACGGAATTGTCGTTGATTTGCAAGCTTAACCGATCAGCGTGCAGGCAAGGCACTGAGCTTAGGCGATTGTTCGGGTTGCCCCATACCCGTAAACGCAAAATCAAGATCAGGGCGACGGCCAGACATGATGTCGGCAATTGCGCGGCCTGAGCCGCAGCCCATGGTCCAGCCCAGTGTGCCGTGACCTGTGTTCAGAAACAGATTGGGTATCCGTGTCGCGCCAATATACGGAACATTGGACGGTGTCAGCGGCCGCAGGCCACTCCAGTACACCGGATAATCGTAGTCGCAGGCGTCGGGGAAAAGCTCTCTGGTGCGGCGGGTGATGGCTTCGCAGCGGGCTGGATTGAGTTCACGCGAATAGCCATTGATTTCGCAGGTACCCGCCACGCGCAAACGATTGCCCAGCCGCGAGATCACCAGTTTGTGTCCGTCATCGGTGAGTGATACATACGGTGCGAGTGCGGGGTCGCGTACTTCAAAGGTCGCCGAGTAGCCCTTGCCCGGATACACCATCAGCGGAATGCCCAGGGGTTTGAGTAGCGTGGTGCTGAAGCTGCCCATTGCGATCAATACACTGTCTGCATGCAGTACTTGATGGCGACCCTCGGCATCAATGACTTCAACGCCCGTCAATCGTTTTGAGCTGCCGGCGCCTTCAGTGAGCAAGCGCGTGGCCATAGTATTGAAACGGAAATCCACGCCGGCGGCTGCTGATCGTTGGGCGAGTCCGGTGGTGAACTTGTAGACGTCACCGGATTCATCTGTCTGAGTGAAATCACCACCAACGATCTTGTGACGTATGGCACCCAATGCAGGTTCTATACGAACCACCTCATCAGCGCTGATTGTCTGACGCGGACATCCCAGCTCGCGCATTAATTTTGCTGCAGGAAGAGACTGCTTGAATTCTTCTTCGTCGGTATAAAAATGCACAATGCCGCGCGTCTCGCAATCATAGTCAATACCTGTCTCGGCACGGACTGATTGCAATGTCTGCCGGCTGTATTCAGCGAGCGCCACGATGTGCCGGATGTTGTGGGCGGTGCGATCGGCGGTGCATTCGCGCAGAAACGCCATGCCCCAACGCCATTGCAGCCAGTCTGCTCGCGGACGAAACAGCAGTGGCGCATCTTCATGGCCCAGCCATTTCAGAATTTTTAGAGGTGCTGTGGGATTCGCCCAGGGTTCGGCGTGAGAAACAGAGATCTGACCGCCGTTGGCAAAGCTGGTCTCAAGTGCGGGACCGGGCTGGCGATCAATGACGATCACCTCATGTCCTGCTTTTTGCAAAAACCAGGCGGAGGCGGTGCCGACGATGCCCGCGCCGAGAACGATGACTTTCATTTGAACATCCTGTGAGATAAGCGGACGGATGATGCAGTGGCCGCTGTAACGGAAGTCAGGATTGTAAAAAGACTGTGCATGAAATGGGCGTCATTTACGCCACGGATTATTCAAATTTTCACGCTCGACACCATGTGCCATGATGCCCTAGCGCGGACTCTGATGATCTGTTGATATACGGGCGATTTCATCCGACACCGCACGACGCACTTCTTCTTCAAGACGTTGTTCAAGCAGCCCACCTACTTCGAACGCCAGTGTGGAAGAAAGTTCCGCCGCAGCATTTTGTGCAGCACCGGGCAAGGCGTTCGCCAGAGCGGAGAGCAGCTCGGCCTGTAGCTTTGCGCCCATGGCTCGGGGCAGGTGCTCGCGCAGCGCCGCCTCGAGCAGCACAGGAATCTGCATAGCCATCTCGGCGCTCAGGCGCGCGGTCAGTTCCGCTTCGATTTGCTGCAGCGATGGCAGGCGGGCAACCACGTTATCTTCAGGGCTTGTAATCGCAGACATCGCAGCAGCTGCAGCCGCAGTGTCGCCGAAGGCCATCCGTTCGTCCCGCATAGACCCGGTGTATGTCCCATCGTCAATGATGTCAGTCAATACGGGGATATCAGCATCCCTCTCGTCGCCCGGGCGGGTCGTGTGGTTCATATCGCTCATGTTTTTTCTGCCACGAAATGGGTGAGGGGATAGCCGCGCTGCTGATATTGACGGTAACGCTCGCGCCCTGCGGCCAAATCATCTTCGTCGATCGAGATGACTTCAAACATACGCTCAAAGCGCGCGAAATGGGCGGGCGTCTCGCCCGATACATTAATCAGTATCTGATGATGCGGAAGCGTCGCCTCGGCATCATCCGTCAGGATGATCGGTGTTTGTGACGCAAGCTCATCATCGGCGGTGACGTGCGGCAGAAAATCCTGTTCCGAAAAAGTCCATAGCGCTTCGTCCAGCGCATCCAACTGTTGGCGATCCCGAGTAAAAATTACCGCGCGCATATCGGCCGCACGTGCCTTGCGTACCAGTCGGCAAGCGTACAACAGCTTGTCGGGTACTTTGCTGTGGAAGTCGACGCGGGTCATGTCATTCAGGTGGCCTGCACCATGCCGTTGTGTCGAAGCAGCGCATCAATGCTGGGTTCACGACCACGAAAAGCCGTGAAAGATTCCAGCGCAGGCCGCGAGCCGCCCACTGACAGAATTTCGCGATGAAACGCCAGTCCCGTTTCTGCCAGCCGGTTCGGATCACCTTGTGCTTCTTCGAAGGCGCCGTAGGCGTCTGCAGAAAGTACTTCAGCCCATTTGTAGCTGTAGTAACCAGCAGCATAGCCGCCAGCGAATATATGCGAGAACGAATGCTGGAACCGATTGAAAGCTGGCGGGATGATGACGGCAACCTTGTGTCGAACATCTGCCAGCAAGTCGGCGACAGATTGCTGCCCATTAGGATCGTAATCATGATGCAGTCGCATGTCGAACAACGAGAACTCGACCTGACGCAGCATCTGCAGACCGGCATGATAATTTTTTGCAGCGATCATCTTGTCATACAGCGCGCGTGGCAATGGTGCGCCCGTCTCTGCGTGCGCTGTCATGTGCTGCAGCACATCCCATTCCCAGCAAAAATTTTCCATGAATTGCGAAGGCAATTCAACCGCATCCCATTCAACACCGGAAATGCCCGACACACCAAGCTCATCCACAGCAGTCAGCATGTGATGCAACCCATGACCAAATTCATGGAATAGCGTGATCACTTCATCGTGCGTGAAATAAGCGGGTTTTTTAACACCATCAATGACAGCGGGTTCGGTGAAATTACAGGTCAGATAAGCAATCGGTGTCTGCACATCGCCAGCCAGATTTTTTCGGCCGCGCGCATCATCCATCCATGCGCCACCGCGCTTGCCGGATCGCGCATACAAGTCCAGATAAAACTGGCCAATCAGACGGCCTTTCTTTTCAATCCGGAAGAACTTCACATCCGCATGCCAGACCGGGCTGTGATCAGGTGAGATCTCGACACCGAACATGTTTTGTATCAGACGGAATAGACCACCAACGACCTTATCTTCGGGGAAGTAGAGCTTCACCTCTTGCTCAGAAAAGGCATAACGTTTTTCACGCAGCTTTTCGGAGGCATAGGTCATATCCCAAGCTTGCAGCTGATCGATACCAAGTTCCGTTCGTGCAAACTCGCGCAGCTCAGCCAGATCGTTTTCTGCAAAAGTGCGTGCACGCGTAGCGAGATCTTCCAGAAAGCCAACCACCTGCTCAGGTGATGTAGCCATTTTTGGCACCAGAGAGACTTCCGCAAAATTTTTGTAGCCAAGTATTTTGGCCTCTTCATCACGCAACTTCAGGATATCGATGATGTTTTGTGTGTTATCCCATTCAGGATTCCCGCCCAGTTCCGAGGCCTTGGTGGCATTGGCGCGATAAATGGTTTCGCGCAGCGCACGGTCATCTGCGTACTGAAGAATCGGAAAGTAAGAAGGGAAGTGCAAGGTAAAGCGCCAGCCCTGTTTGCCTTCTTTTTCTGCATTCGCCTGCGCAGCCTGTTTTACATCCTCAGGCAGGCCGGCAAGTCGGGATTCATCGTCAACCAGCAGTTCATAGGCGTTGGTCGCATCGAGCACGTTTTCGGAGAAACGCGTCGAGAGTTTCGCTTGTTGCTCCTGAATTTCTGCGAATCGCTTTTTTTGCTGATCAGCTAATTCTGCACCACCCAGACGGAAATCACGAACGGCGTTGTCGATGATCTTGCGACGCGCCGGCGACAGCGCCTGATGACCCGTACTTGCTTTCAGTGCTTTGTACTTTTCAAACAGCTTCAGGTTTTGGCCGAGTTCCGTCCAGAATTCGGTCACTCTGGGTTGATTCTCGTTGTAAGCGGCACGCAACTCTGGCGTGTCGACCACCGCATTCAGATGTCCCACGACACCCCAAGCGCGCCCCAGTCGTTCTGTCACCCGTTCCAGTGGTTCGACAAAATTTTCCCAATCCGCGCTGGCGTCAGGCGCTTCCAACTTGCTGACCAGCGCTCTTGCCTCATCGAGCAACTGCGTGATGGCGGGCGTGACGTCGGCCGGGCTGAAGATATCGAAGCGGGGCAGGTCGGAAAAATCAAGTAGCGCGTTGGTGGTCATGGTTCTCTTTAAATATCAGCTACGTTCAGCCGCTTCAAGTGTGTTTACCAGCAGCATGGTGATCGTCATGGGTCCAACACCGCCGGGTACAGGTGTGACCCAGCCCGCGACTTCACAGGCGCCTGCATAGTCGACATCACCGCAGAGTTTGCCAGCATCATCACGGTTCATGCCCACATCAATCACCACCGCACCCGGTTTGATCATGTCACCGGTCACAATGTTTCGCTTGCCGGTTGCAACGACCAAAATATCGGCGTCCCGGGTGTGGTGGCCGAGATCACGCGTCTTGGAATTACAGATGGTGACGGTAGCGCCCGCTTGCAAGAGCAGCATGGCTTGCGGTTTACCCACAATATTGGATGCGCCTACCACCACGGCATGGGCGCCGCGTACCGGGTAGTCAATGGATTCCAGCATTTTCATCACGCCATAAGGCGTACAGGGACGGAACAGTGGCTGACCCGTCATCAGCAAGCCAGCATTGCTGACGTGGAATCCATCCACGTCTTTTTCGGCAGCAATTGCTTCGATGACTTTGTGTGAATCAATATGAGCCGGCAGCGGCAGCTGCACCAGAATGCCGTGAATTTTCGGATCGTGATTCAGGGCATGAACCCGGGCGAGCAACTCGGCCTCGGTCATGTTGGCATCGTATTTTTCGAACACGGAATGAATACCGTTTTCTTCGCAAGACTTGATCTTGTTGCGTACATAAACCTGCGACGCCTGGCTGTCACCGACCAGAATGACGGCGAGGCCGGGTTGGCGGCCTTGTGCCGTCAGGGCCGCGGCGCGTTTGGCAACTTCGGTGCGAATTTGTTTAGAGAGCAGGTTGCCGTCGATGATTTTTGAGGTCATGGTCTTTAAATCGGAAAAATGGGGAAAGACTGATTATAAGGCGGGCTCGCTTTGATGCTGGGCAAGGTCCTTGTATTCGCGGTGCAGCGGCCGGCCGGCAGGCGCTAAAGTAAGCCCCCTGTAGTTTTTCAGTCGTTAGTATTTCGTATTATGAAATCAAATACCGTATTTTGAAAATACCGGAAGTACTGATAAACTTCCTTTCTGGCTGAAACGCGTACAAAATCTGTTGGAGCCTGACCCGGTTTTTTCAATGTAGACCGGGCTCCACATAACGAAGGAGACTTCCTGATGGCAGCGCAAATCGACACTATTCTGGCGCAGGCCGCCAATGATCCCGATGTGATGGAAACGCAAGAATGGCTCGATGCCCTCGAAGCCGTTCTTGATCACGAAGGTCCGGAGCGCGCGCACTATCTGCTCGAGCGCATGGTCGATCTGGCCCGCCGCCGCGGCGCGCACATTCCCTTCTCTAGTAACACTGCTTACGTTAATACTATTCCCGCCCACCTGGGCGAGCACTGCCCGGGCAATCTCGAATATGAAGAGCGGCTGCGCTCTTATATGCGCTGGAACGCGATGGCGATGGTAGTCAAGGCCAATCGTGCCGATGGCGATCTGGGCGGCCACATTTCCAGCTTCGCGTCGCTGGCCAACATGCTGGGGATTGGCTTCAATCATTTCTGGCACGCACCGACCGAGCACCACGGCGGCGATCTGCTCTATATACAGGGTCACTCGTCTCCCGGCATTTATGCGCGCGCTTTTCTTGAAGGACGCATCTCGGAAGATCAGATGCTGAACTTCCGTCGCGAAGTCGATGGCAAGGGCCTGTCCTCCTATCCGCATCCGAAGCTGATGCCCGATTTCTGGCAATTCCCGACCGTATCCATGGGCCTCGGTCCGCTAATGGCGATTTACCAGGCGCGTTTTCTGAAGTATCTGCATGCGCGTCAGATCGCTGACACCGCCAACCGCAAGGTCTGGGCTTTCTGCGGTGATGGCGAGATGGATGAGCCGGAATCCATGGGCGCGATCGGCATGGCTGGTCGTGAAATGCTCGATAACCTTGTCTTCGTCATCAACTGTAATCTGCAGCGTCTGGATGGTCCGGTGCGTGGCAACGGCAAAATCATTCAGGAACTCGAAGCCGATTTCCGTGGTGCTGGCTGGAATGTGGTCAAGGTTATTTGGGGCTCGAACTGGGATGATCTGC
>CANKWG010000094.1 GCA_947487325.1 Oxalobacteraceae bacterium
CAGTCTGTCATTGGTATCTGGTGCCGCCATCAAATTAGGGTTCTCGGGTGAAGGTCGGGCTTCCGAACTTGCAAAACTAGGTTTGCGAACCGGTGTGCATATTGACGGCGCTGTTCAAGAGGACTTGCTGGTTTTTGTGACAGGCGAGGGCTCTGGCACCATCACAGGGAACTTCGATGCGACGATGGTTGATCCAGCCACGCTGAATCAAAAGCGAATTGAAACACTACGAAAGCAAGATTTCGATGTCCGCTTTACCAGCGACTCGCGTTATCAGATTACTTGGACCAATCCAGCATCCGGGGTAAAGACAGTTCTTGCGGAGCGCAACTATGATCCATTGGTCGGTATTGATTACCAGGGATTGAAACTGGAACTGAATCGTGCCCCGCAAAAGGGAGATCATTTCACGATAGATGGTAATGAAGATGGTATCGCCAATAACGAGAACATTCTCGACATTATCGCCCTGGAGAGAAAAACAGTAGTCGGCGGTGCGACCGGTAAAACACTGGCGCAATCCTATGAGGAAACCGTAGGGAAGATAGGAAATTTTTCTAGCCAGTCGCTCATCGCGCAAAAGGCTCTGGAGGTCGTCAATCAACAAGCCATTGAAGCGCGTGACAAGGTGTCGGGAGTATCACTCGATAGTGAGGCCGCTGATTTGATTCGTTTTCAACAAGCCTATCAGGCGGCTGCAAAGACCGTGCAAGTGTCAGGTGAATTGTTTAACACCATACTTCAGGCCTCGAGATAAATTTTTATTCGGGTTAAATCATGACGCAAATTTCAACGACGCTTCTTTTTGATCGGGCGATCTCCCAAATGGGAGTGACCCAGGATCGACTTGCAAAGACCCAGATGCAGCTCTCATCTGGCAAGGAGTTACTCAGGCCCAGTGATGCGCCTGACGAAGCTTCTGCCGTGAGCCGTCTCAAATCGGCTATTCAGCGCCAGCAGAGCTATACCGACACTATCAACACCGTCCGCGACAAACTGAGCCAACAAGAAACAGCGGTCGACAGTGCCAATGACGTCCTCATCAGGATCAAAGAACTGACCATACAAGCCGCGAATGACACGTATGGCGCAGAAGGCCGGAAACTCATCAACATTGAAATTCGGGAATTGCGTGACCAGCTGCTTTCTCTGGCGAATACCCAAGACGTCAATGGCAACTATATATTTTCAGGTAGCCGTGCTGGCAAGCAGGCTTTTGCTTCCGACGGCAGTAAGCCATTGACCTATCTTGGCGACCAGACCATCAATCAGGTCGGTGTAGGAGATGAGCGCACCGTTCGGGACGGTCGGGCAGCCACTCAGCCTTTTGCCCGAACCATACGCTCGGATGCTAATGGCGAGCCGCAAAGTGTCGGATTCTTTGAAGTCATCCAAGATCTGTCAACTGCGCTGGATAGTAACGATATGACGGGCATTCAGCGTGCCGTCAGCGAAGTGGGCGACATGCAGCTTGGTATGAGTGAAAGTCTGGCGAGTATCGGTGCCAGCATGAATACACTCGATACCCAATTATCCCTAGCCGAGCAAAATACGCTGCGGCTGAAAGGCACCTTATCCCAGATGGAGGATGTCGATTACAACGAAGCTATTATCAAGATGAACAAGGATATGCTGGCTTTGCAAGCCGCTCAGAGCAGCTTTGCCAAGATTTCGCAACTGAATTTGTTTGATTACATCAAGTAAGTGATCGAGCAGGTCAGCCTGCAATTTTTGTGCGTCGCTAAAGTTAACGCGGTTTGTTTCGATACATAGATTGATATCTCAGGGTCCTTTTTATTATGGCAACAACTAGCGGAGTCAACGGCAGTAACCTGATGTCGCAATTGGGCGCAGGCTCGGGCGTTGATACCAAAACGCTCGCAGAAAGCTTGGTCGACGCTGAAAAGCAGCCGCAGGCAAACGCGATCAATGGTCGTATCACCAAGGCGCAGAGCCGTATTTCTGGACTGTCGGCGGTGATGTTGAGCATGGACACGCTGAAGACAGCCTTCAAGGCCGTCGACGATCCTTCCGATTTCAACGCACTTTCCATATCCAATACGAATACTTCCGCGCTGTCGGCGACTTCTACAGCGGGTAAAGTGGCCGTGACCGGCAGCCGTTCTATTGAAATTTCTCAGTTGGCGTCGGCGCAGCGAAATATCTCTGGCGGCTTTGCCGCCTCAGACACCAGCCTAAATGGCGGTAAGGCGTTTTCCTTACGATTGTCGGTCAATGGTGCTTCTGCCTCATCTATTCGGGTAACAGCCGCCAACGCCACCCCAGGCGGCATGGTGGCGGCCATCAACAAGGCCAATCTTGGTGTGACGGCTCAGTTGGTTAACACGAATGATGGTTCGGCCACGCCTTTCAAAATCATCTTGAACGGTACCTCGGGTGCCAGCAATGCGTTCACAATGACCAGTGATGACGGCAATGGTCTGGGCGAGCAGCAGCAATTAACATTCACGGCGGCTACTACGTCGGGAAATATCAGCGTGCAGGGCGTATTGGTGGGGGTGACTGCTGGCGATTCGGCTGGCACAGTAGCGGCCAAAGTGAAGGCCGCACTTGATGCAAATACCTTCATCACCGGCACCTCGGGGCGCTCGACCAGCATCGGGGGAGATGGATCACTGCTCATTACTTATGCCGGCGCCGACGGCGACGTAAGTGCCCCGTCCTGGGGAGATGTGGGTGCGACTGGTGTGACCGCGAACTATGCGACAACTCGTGTGCCTGGTTCGGGTGCAGGGGTTAGTGGCGTTGATTTTTCATCCAGGACCGCTACTGCTCTCGATGCAGTGTTAAAAGTTGATGGTCTTCAGCTCAAGCGGTCGTCCAATGTCATTTCGGATGCCATTTCGGGTGTCACGCTGAACCTGACAAGCACCACGACGTCTGCAGCCACGCTGGATCTCAAACGTGATACGTCGAAGATCAAGACCAACGTGCAGGGACTGGTCAAGGCCTTCAATGACGCGCTATCCGATTTCAAGATACTGGGTGGCGAGAAGAACAAGAAGGACGAGACTGACGTCTACAGCGGCTCGCTGCAAAATGATGCAACTCTCTCAATGCTGAAGTCGCAGTTGCGCGCTATGTTCACCGACAACTCGTCCACGCCCGGCAGCACGGTCAAGGCCATGCGCGACATTGGCGTGACCATACAAAAAGATGGCACACTTGAGCTCGACGAGACCAAGTTTGATGCAGCGCTGGCCAGCAATTTCAATGATGTCGTCACCATGCTCACCGCTGACAAAGAGAGCAAGGGCACGACGGGGACGGCCAAACGCGGGTTGGCTGGCGATGCGGTCAAGCGTTTGTCTGACATGATGGGCTCGACCGGGCTGATCATGAGTCAGACCACCAGTTCAAATACCCAGTTGGCGCGCTACAAAAATGATCTTACTAAACTGGAAACTCGGATGGAGACGGTGCTGGCGCGCTATACCGCAATGTTTGCCAATATGGATAAGGTCGTCGGTAATGCCAATAGCATGAAGACTTACCTGACTAACCAGTTCAAAGCGATGTCTGGCAGCGGTAATTAGTAAGTTAACAGCATCGCAACGTGTTGCCCGACCCTCAAAATATTTCCAGAATTTTCTAAAGTTTGCTCTTTAGCTGTCGATAAGGCGGATAGAAGCGGCAAATTCTTGCCGCTCGCCTGCTTGTAATGATATCTAGAGGTGCACAAATGACAACAGCGATTCCATCCAACGCATCTCCGGTGGCAACATCGGTTGCAGCCCCGAACCGTCCCACGGTTCAAGCAGCGCCCGCAGCCAAGGCGGTGCCCGCATCAAAGCCAGTCGAGGTTCCGAAACGTACCTCGGTAGACTTGGAAGAGGGACTCAAGAAGATCGAGGACATTGTTGAGAAAATGAACGATGAAATGAAATCCACACAGCGTGGACTGAGTTTTAACTTTGATCGCTCCATCAACACCCACGTGGTGACCGTCAAGAGCGCCGAATCTGGCGAGGTTATCCGACAGATACCTACCGAGGCTGTGGTGCGCGTGGCCCACAATATCGAAAAGCTCAAGGGCCTGATGTTTGACGGCAAACAATAAGGCTTCATTCAATAGCTTATGAAATTCCCGGCGCATGGCACAGGCCTGCTGTGCGCCGAGCTGTCTGGTCGCCCTCGTTTTCTCTCCCTGCTTCATTCAACTGTTACGAACACACCCGTCGATCCGGGACGTTGGCGCGGATGCCTGATCCTCACTGTTCTACTTGGGGCCAGGGACGCAACAACAGTCTTCTTGCCTGAGTCCTTTCCGACGCCCTCATTACCCGATACACGCTTGCTATCGATTGCATCGCTTATTTTTTTTGGCGTATTAGTCGTTCTCCAAGCGGCAAATATTTGCCACTTCGCAGGATCTCATTAATCGATTTTATTGCAGATGCTTGTGTATGAAGTGATTGTGTGGGGCGGCAAGAATTTGCCGCTTTTTGACAGGGGATAACTCGATGTTTCATCTATTAAAGTTTGTGCTGATGCATACGATCATACAGACGTCGGCTTCGGCCGTAACGATTGATGTATTCATTGGAAAAGGAGTTCCACATGTCCGTGATCAATACCAACCTGAAGTCTTTACAGGCACAGGATTCTTTAAATATCAATAACCGCCAGTTGTCCACCGCGATGCAGCGCCTGTCCACGGGCACTCGCATCAATTCTGCCGCTGACGATGCCGCTGGTCTGAGCATTTCTTCGCGCATGGATTCACAAATTCGTGGCCTGAACATGGCGATTAAGAACGCCAACGATGCGATGTCGCTGACCCAGACCGCCGAAGGCGCGATGGATGAAGTCACCAACATCTTACAGCGCATGCGTGAGCTGGCCGTGCAATCAGCCAGTGATACCAACAGCGCTGAAGATCGTCTGAATTTGAATCAGGAAATCGAACAACTGTCGACTGAAATCGACCGTATCTCAGGCACCACGCAGTTCAATAACATGAACATTCTGGATGGTTCCTTTAACAAGAAAGTATTCCAGATCGGTTCGAATGCGGGCCAGACCATGGGTCTGAGCATTGGCAGCATGAGTTCACGCGTACTCGGTGTGGCTTCATCGACGACAACGATGGAGAGTGCAGGCAGCACCGCTGCAGCAGGTGAAGTTGCTGGTGCGGTGGCTCAGGGCGTGGCACCGGACGATACCGTAGTCAAGCTCGGGTTCTATTCTTCTGGCTCCTACAGCTTTGCACTCAAAGATAGCGTGACGGGTCTGGAGATGTCTGCGACTGACATGGGCACCATGACGGTCGATTTGACTAGCCAGCTGAGCAAGGATTATTTCGTCGAGCGTATCAACGAGAAACTCGCTGATGCACAGGGTGACACCACGGTGACCGGTTCGCGCGTCTGGACTTCAACGACCACGCTGGATCTGACCGATACGGCGAATCTGCAGAAGATGAAGTTTACGATTCGCGTCGATGGCGAGCAAGTTGAGATTGATGCGACCCAGGCATTGCTGGGTGCACACCCAGCTTCGGGTACAGCGATTACACGTGATGATGCAGTCAGCGCTGTTGAGGCCGCGTTGCAGTTGGCTTTGGACGACAACCTGAACGTATCGGCCAATGCGACAGGTAACCTCAAGATTGAGGATGCACAGGGTCGTCGCATCGAGATTCTGCAAGGTGCTGGCGATGGCTTCCTGTTTGGTACGGACACGGAAAATAGCGGCGGCTTGCTCGCTCGCGAGACGGCACGTAATCCGATTTCGGTGGCTTGGGATGGTGACAGCAATGAACTGATTGTTTCCAACAGCATGGGCGGCAAGATCAGCCTGAGCAGCTTCTCGTCGGATACCTCGGGTGTGTTGTTTAACGTGGTCAATGACAGCCAGGTCGATGGTTTGTTCGAGCCACAGTGGCTGAGCCAGAGTGCTGCTGCGGTGGCACCGTCGATGAGTGCAGTGACCTTCAATGGCAATGTCGAGCCGACTGAGATTTCCTTGCGTGTCTCGGATTTGGTCGGTGCATCGGCGAATGCGACAACAGCGATGTACACCTTCAAGCTGACCAACGGCCAGGGTGATACCTACGGCACGTTCAGCGTGAACATGTCGCAGAACCTGACTGACCGTGAAGACACGATTGCTTCGGTGATGAAGGCTGAGTTGACTTCGGCTGTGGCCGCGCTGGCTTCGGCGGGTGACAGCACCTTTGACGCCGGCGAATTCGAGATCACGGTGGCGGGCGACACGATCCAGATTCGCAACAATGCGGGTCGTGCACTGGCTGTCGAGGACTTCTCTTCGGGTGCCGGTTACATGGTGGTGACCCCGATGAACGAGCCTGCCTCGTCGGAGACACTGGCTAGCCAGAATGCCTACTATTCGGAGAATCGCCTCAAGGTCAACACCGGTGCCTTGGGTACGGGTGGTATGGACTTCACTGGCGTCGGCGCCTCTGCCTTCACCGTCACCATTAATGGTGTTGACGCAGGCGATTTATTGACCCTGAATCTGTCGGCGACTGGTGATCTGGCGGATGGTGCGTCACTGGCATCAGCGATTCAGACGCAAATCCGTCAAGCAACGGCGTATGCGATTGTTGGCGGCGCCATCTCTGCCACCGTCCAAGAAGTACTTTCTGCCGTGACCGTAGCATGGGATGCGGATACTTCGGAGATCGTCATCCGTGACGACAAGGGACGTTCGATCGGCTTTGGCTGGGCAGCGTCGGCGCAGGGTGGTGCGGTGTTCACCGAGAACTTCAACGTGGGCAACTCGAACCAGGGCATTGCGACCAAGCTCAATTCGCAGACGGCACAGGGCGATGTGTATGAAGCGACTAAGGTGACAATGAGCCTCGATACCGATCAGTCGAAGTTCAACTTCAAGCTCAACGGCACGTCGCTTGATACGAGCGAAGTGTACTGGGATGCTAATGATCCGTTCGTGACCAGCACCCTGAAGACCAAGCTTGATGCGCTGATGACGAAGCTCAATGCGGATCATCCACGCACGGTGTTCGAGTACTCGGTCAGTGGTCGTGACATCACCTTCCTGCAACGTGATGGTGGTCCGCTGGAGTTCAGCGCCTACACCACGGACGACGACTACCCTGATGGCAAGGCGACGTTGACGCCGGCTGATGGTCAGGGTGATCCGCTCACACTGGCGTATGTTGGCCACAACACGGCCACAGAGGCAACGGCAGCCGGTACGCTGGCGACGACCACGAGCGCGACGCTGAACCTGGAAGGCGACGACATCTACTCGCTGACGGTGTCGGATGGCACCAACAGCTACACAATGTCGAGCACGGTGCTGGACATCAGCGACAACGACAGCGTCAATACTTTCCTCAAGAAGCTGGAGAATACGCTGGATGGTTCGGGTATCGCAGCGAGCATGGACACCAACGGCAATGTGCAATTCAGCCGTGCTGATGGTGGCAAGATTGTGCTCGAGTCGTTTGCTTCTGCGACCGGTCGCCAAGGTACCTGGACGCCGAGTACTGGTCAGGGTAGTGATGCAGCCTTGTCGGGCGGCGGTGCTATATCAGTGACGCCACCACCGCTCTCTGGTGCGGGTGGGTACACCCCACCGCTGCCAGGCGGCACTTCGGTCAAGCAGGTCAGCATTGCGACACAGGACGGTGCAACCAAGGCGCTGAGTGTGATCGACAAGGCGATCAGCTATGTCAACACCGAGCGCTCGAAGCTGGGTGCAGTGGTGAATCGTCTGACCCACACGGTGGACAATCTGGCGAACATTGTGACCAACACCCAGGCCTCACGCAGCCGGATCAAGGATACGGATTACGCTGCCGAGACTGCAGAGTTGGCTCGTACCCAGATCATCCAGCAGGCTGCAACTGCGATGCTGGCGCAAGCCAACCAGGCGCCGCAAGGTGTGCTGGCCCTGCTGAGATAAGCGGGGGGTAGTGCCAGAGTGGCAAGGTTTGTCTGAGTAGCTTGATCAGCAGGCCTTTGTCGAGACAACGCCCGGTTTATACCGGGCGTTGTTTTTTTTAAAAGCAAATGCTGAAAATTTTCACTTTCGTCGATTTTTTTTAAATTTTTCCTCAAGTTTTCTGGCGGACCGTCGAATTCCCGTTCAAGGAGCGGCAAAACCTTGCCGCCATCCGGTTCGTAGGGCGGCAAATTTTTGCTGCTTGTCGATTCGATAATTGAGAGGAGTTCCACATGTCCGTGATCAATACCAACCTGAAGTCCTTGCAGGCACAGGATGCGTTGGGTGTCAACAACCGTAAGTTGTCCACCGCGATGCAGCGCCTGTCTACGGGTAACCGCATCAATTCCGCCGCTGACGATGCCGCTGGTCTCGGTATCGCAACGCGCATGGATTCACAAATTCGTGGCCTGAGCATGGCGATCAAGAACGCTAACGATGCGATGTCCCTGACCCAGACCGCCGAAGGCGGGATGGACGAAGTCACCAACATCTTGCAGCGCATGCGTGAGCTGGCCGTGCAATCAGCCAGTGATACCAACAGCGCTGAAGACCGGGTGAATCTGAACTTGGAAGTCGAGCAGCTGTCCTCCGAGATCGACCGCATCGCGGGCGCGACCCAGTTCAATAACATGAACATTCTG
>CANKWG010000095.1 GCA_947487325.1 Oxalobacteraceae bacterium
TCGGTGAACTATAAAAATGAAGTCGCAGAACCAGGCACGGTCGCCACGATTAAAGTCGGGGACAAGGTTCTGGAGTCCTACAGCGCAGCGGGCTTGTCCAAGGAAGATGCCACGGCCAAGGACAAAGAGTTCTCTGATGCACTGAAAGAAATGATCAAGGAAGCTGGTTATCCTGCCAAAGCGGATACGGCACAGATCAACAAGCCGATGGTGTTGCTGTTGCTTGTGATACTGGTGCTGTATGTAACGATGGTCTACGGTCCAATCGCTGCCATGCTGGTGGAGATGTTCCCGACCCGTATACGCTATACCTCGATGTCTCTGCCCTACCACATCGGCAATGGCTGGTTCGGCGGATTGCTGCCCACCACGGCGTTTGCTCTGGTTGCCTATAAAGGCGACATCTACTACGGTTTGTGGTACCCAATCATCATCGCGTTGGCCACGGCTGTGATCGGCATACTGTTCGTTGCCGAGACTAAGGATAATGACGTGCACGCGCACTAATTAACAGCAAGCAAAAACATGAAACCGCCAGCAATCTGCTGGCGGTTTTTTTTCGCGGATTTTTTGTATTGATAATGCATTACTGAAGTTTCATAGCCATAGCACCTTCTCTCTCCTCGTCTTCCCGGATTTTGAAAGAAAGCTCAGCAAAAATCCGGCACCCCAAAAATCATCCGTAAGCCACAACGCCCAATTGCGTTGCATTGATCATACATTTTCAATGCTCATTACACTTTTCGGCCGAGACAATAATTTTTAGAACAACAAAGCCCCTATCTCGTGGGAACTTTTTTTATTACATTCGTTTTCATTAAACAAAAACTGAACTGAAAAAAATAAGAGGGCAACACTATTTTTTTAATCACAAAGTTTTCTGGATTTTTCAATCAGAACCTATTTGATCCAAATCAAGATTTGATAGAGAGTTATTGGAATCAGCATCGCTTCAACGCCGATTCCATCGCCGAGGCCAACAGGAGGCAGCATGGATATTGAGTGGCTGGAAGATTTTCTCGTGCTATCTGATTTATCCAGTTTCACGCGCGCTGCACAAACTCGCAACGTTACCCAATCTGCTTTTAGTCGCCGTATTCGCTCGCTCGAAGAATGGATTGGCATACCCCTCGTTGACAGGGATACCGTGCCGCCGCGCCTCACCATGGCCGGCCATTTGTTTCGGGATGCGGCGCGAGAAATGGTTCGTCAACTTCAAGAAACCAGAATTGCCCTAGGGCACCGAAGCAAGGTCTTCTCTGGCATCAAGCTTTTCGTCGCGCATTCTTTATCCCAGCATTTTCTTCCGGACTGGATTAACGATATCAACGCGCGTATCAGCGGTCTTAAATTCGAGATATCTGCCGGCGAAACCTACGAAGGCATGGTCGCTCTGTCGGGTAGTCGTTGTGATCTTCTTATGGTGTATCACAGTCCTACCGCACCGATGTCCGTTGACGAAAAATCCTGCCCCTCGGTATCACTCGGAGCGGATCGATTAATTCCAGTTTGCAAACCGAATGAGATGGGACAGCCTGCATACGCTCTGCCCGATGGCGAACTGCGCAGCTTGCCCTTGCTGGCATATCCACCTGAAACATTTTTTGGGCGAATCTGCAATGGGCTCATCCGGTTTCGTCCAGCTGCGCCACACTTCAATGTGGTTGCCCAAAGCCCGCACACACGCGTGCTGCATTCGTTGGCGCTCAACGGTATCGGAATAGCTTGGTTGCCTGAACGCTGCGTGCTGGATGATTTGTCGTCTCGCCGACTGGTTATCGTCAACCACGATGCTATCTGGTCTTCGTCACTTGATATCAGGTTGTATGCATCGCATGAAAGAGCGCGTCTTTTGCAAACAAACCTGTGGGAAGACATCAAGGATATTCAGGAAGCTGTCGTAGCGAGCGGGTAGCTGATCGCTTACACATCGCCTCTCGCGCTTTTGAAGTCTGAGAGTCGACAACAAAATGAGCGCCGAATAGCGGCGCGGTCGCTTGCCAAGGTGTAGCGGAGCTTGCATTCAGCATTGGCTGCTCGCAGTTTGCCATCCATACGGGAGGAATCATGGTACGAATTTTTTTGAGAGTCATGGGTCAAACTTTGTTTGAGCGCATTACCAAGGAACTTGCCGCACTAAATTCTGCCTTTCCACGAACGCATTTATACGGCAAGCCAATCAGTTGGCAGCTGGAAAAAATTGAACCTCCTTTTATTGCTGACCACCTTCGACACACCTCACAGGGCATGCCTGTCGTATTGATGGAAGCAGACGACACTCGCATCATTGATCACCTATGGGTTATCAGTAACCGTGAATTTCTCGGGATGACTGCATCGCAAAATCATCTAAACGCACCGGCACCACTGATCATGTTTTTGCCTGAGGACCTGCCAACGACGGAATTGCTCGAGATGCCTCCGGTAGTATCCGATTGGGTGACTCGGGCATCCATGCATGAAACCGTGAGACGAATTTTCAGTAGCCTTAATCGCTTTCACCGCTTCCATGCAGAGGTTACGGGTGGCAAGCTGGCGCTGGCTGCAGAGTCACGCATGCTTTGCTTTAGTACCGAATCCATACAACTGACCCCCTCCGAAGTGGCCGTCGCTGAGCTGTTTCTTCATCACTTTGGCAGTGTCATTCCTCTCGAGGAGATCCTGCTGCTGTTCAAGCTATCTGGCAGGTCGACTGAAGGCAGCAATGTCCGGGTCACTATGTTTCAGTTGCGCTTCAAAATTGAAGCGGTCACCCGCTGTCAATTCACACTCACCAGCGCCTATGGTGAGGGCTATGTCTTGCGCCATGCGCGCGGACCCAGCCCCGGTCTTGCCTACTTTCCTCTGGAAGCCAGGCAGGATGTCGCGGTCTACACCAGTTGATGCAGTTTCCCCGCTGCTCTAATGGTCAGGTGGCGGCTTTTTGGTCAAGCACTTGAGGTAAAAAGCCTGCACACCTGATTTATCAAATTAGCGCCGCGCACCGTTCATCAGGCCCTTGGATTAAAAGAAAAATCCTCCCTAGCAGGACGCCGCACTGCCGCCATCGCAGCTGACTGACAGATCTGTTGGCCAAAAGACGCTAAGATTCGCTTTTTTTTCGACGACTGCTGGTGACACCGGCTCGACATGAAGCTCGGATTGACTTAGCAACGTCCGCCAGTCAGATCTCAAGAAAAATTAAAATTTAGGCAATATTCCGATGCTCGGAGTATTGGACATCTACACCCACACCCTGCACCGAACACACCATGATCGAATTACGCAAAAGTGAAGACCGCGGCCTGGCTAACCTTGGATGGCTGCATTCCCATCACACATTCTCGTTTGGGCATTACTACGACCCCCGCCACACCGGGTTCGGCCCTTTGCTGGTTATCAACGAAGACAGGGTTCAGGCCGGCAAAGGATTTGGCACCCATGGCCACCGGGACATGGAAATCATTTCCTATGTACTCGACGGCGAGCTCGCTCACAAAGACAATATGGGCAACGGGTCCGTCTTGCGGTATGGGGACGTGCAGCGCATGAGTGCGGGAACGGGCGTCATGCATAGTGAGTTCAATAACTCCCCCGACAAACAAGTTCACTTCCTGCAGATATGGATAGAGCCCTCGGCCAAAGGCATTAAACCGGGCTACGAAGAAAAGCATTTTGATGTCGCGTCGAAAGAGGGGCAATTGCGCTTGATCGCCTCTCAAGATGGCAGCGAAGGCTCCGTGACCATTCACCAGGACGCTCGGCTCTATGCCTCAATTCTTCAGAATGATGCATCGATCGTGCACCCACTCGCGCCGGGTCGCACCGCCTATGTACACCTGATTCGCGGACAAATGACTGTCAACGGTCAGCGCCTTGTCACCGGCGACGCGCTCAAGATCACGGGCGAAAACAATGTCACCGTAGACCAGGCAGAAGCGGCCGAATTCTTGTTGTTTGACCTGCCTTACTGATAGCCGGGCCGGAACATCATTGGTCTGTATTTTGCGTAACAACGATGGTATCCGGTGAGGAGAAATTCGGAGGGCGTGAGGCCATCGATTCAGCGTTCGCCACCGGTCCGAATGCCACTGACCCGCTGATTGCGGCATAATCTGTGCTGAGCAACGGCAATGCGGTGATCGCGAAGGCTCGCGACACCGCATTTTGTTTTAAATGCCAAATGAGTCCTATCTCCATGCAGCGCGCTGAAACCACCGATACTTCGCCCCCGACGTGCCCACAGATCGAGCATCTTGCCAGCTGTGCGCTACCGACGCCTTGGGCTAAGTTCCAACTCCATGCCTTCCTTGAACACAGTACTGGCAAAGAACATCTGGCCATGGTGCTGGGTGACGTGGGCAACGGCGAACCTGTATTGGCTCGACTGCACTCCGAATGCCTGACTGGCGATACGCTGTTTAGCCAGCGCTGCGACTGCGGTGCGCAACTCGAAAGCGCACTGAAACGGATTGCTGACGAAGGACGGGGGATCTTGCTCTATCTACGACAGGAAGGCAGGGGCATTGGACTCATCAACAAAATTCGCGCCTATGCACTTCAAGAAAACGGCGCGGATACGGTTGAGGCAAATCATCAACTTGGATTTGCAGATGACATACGCAACTATGCAATGTGCGAACCCATGCTTGCACACTTCGGCATAAGCGCACTCAAGCTGATGACCAATAATCCGCGCAAAATGGACTCAATGAAGCAGCTCGAGATCCAAGCTGAACGAGTCGAACATGTCGCGGCAAGCACCCAATTCAATGCGAAATATCTGTCGACCAAGGCCAACAAGCTTGGCCACCTGCTGACCAGCACCCCCATACATTCAGCCCCCAAAGACGATCAGGCGCCCTGACTGTAAACCAGCCAGTTCGTAGTCCCCTCCGGTCGGATGGCTACTGATCCTTCGATTTGTTCAGGTCGATAATTCTGCTGCGTCGCAACGCAAGCCGTGTGTGCGACGGTATAAATCGACTTTTCCAAGGCTAAAGTCAAATTTTGCAGCGCATCACGCAAGAAAAAACGATGAGCAAGAATCCTTGCGCGTAGTAGTGCATTACTACCCAAAACCAAATTGCACGGTAAATAATCCTTAACAGTAATTCCCTCCGGATGTACATTATTCACGGCTGGGTTACCCGAAGAAACGAAGACCGTTTGAAGTCCGCCCAGGCCGTATTGGCAGAACCAACATCGTTTTCACAACAATAAAGCGCAGAGGAGATAACAATGTCATCACCACAACAGCCGAAACGCCGGCAATTTTTCAAAATCGCATCTGCTGGAACAGTGGCCACCGCCAGCGGTGCCCTGCCCATGATGTTGATGCCCGAAGCTGCGCTGGCGGCTGAAGTACTAGGCGCCGACGCACTCAAAACGCTTACCAAGATGGCGCGCGACATCTTCCCGCATGATCGTTTCGAGGACACGCTCTACACTAACGCAGTCAGTGGCTATGGTGAAGCGGCCAAAGCAGATGGCAAGCTGAAGAAGCTGCTGCTGGATGGCGTTGCGAAGCTTAACGCCGAAGCGAACAAAAAATTCAAGAAGCCCTACGCAGAGGTTGAAAAGGAAGCAGATCGAGTTTCCATCCTCAAGGACATGGACAAAGCCAAATCCGAATTCTTCGCCAAGATGCGCGGTGATCTGGTCGTTAGCCTCTACAACCAGCCAGCCGTGTGGGCAAAGCTGGGTTATGAGGGCCCATCAGCCGATAAAGGCGGCTACATCAATCGTGGCTTCAATGACCAGACCTGGATGGATCGCGCGTAATTCGCATTCCTGAACCCACCGACAAAAACACAAAGGCAATAGGAGACAAGCATGGCTTCCAAAAAATTTGACCTCAAAAATGAGGTAGTCGTCATTATCGGCTCGGGTGCCGGCGGCGGCACGCTGGGCAATGAGCTCGCACAAAAAGGTATCGACGTAGTAATTCTCGAGGCAGGCAAGCGCCACGAAATCAATGATTTCGAAAATGATGAATGGCCGATGTTTAGCAAGATTTCGTGGCTCGACAAGCGGACCACCTCCGGCTCCTGGCGTGTCTCGAAAGACTTCCCCGGCCTGCCCGCATGGATCGTCAAAGCAGTAGGTGGCTCCACGGTTCACTGGGCTGGCGCATCGCTGCGTTTCCAGGAGCACGAATTCAAGACCAAAACGGTCTACGGCAACGTCGCAGGTGCCAACCTGCTCGACTGGCCTATCACGCTCAAAGACCTCGAGCCGTACTACGCTCGCGCTGAAGACAAGATGGGCACGACCGGCACCAATGGTATCCCTCGCCTGCCAGGTAACAACAACTACAAGGTGCTTGCAGCTGGCGCGAAAAAAGTCGGCTACAAGAAATTCCACACCGGGAATATGTCGATCAACTCGCAGCCTCGTGATGGTCGCGGCTCCTGCCAGCAGATCGGTTTCTGCTTCCAGGGTTGCAAATCCGGCGCGAAATGGTCGACGCTGTACACAGAAATCCCCAAGGGCGAAAAAACCGGACACCTCGAAGTACGCCCTGACGCACAGGCACTGAAAATCGAGCACGACAGTTCGGGCAAGGTCACTGGTGTTCTGTACAGCGATTCCAAAGGCAATCGCTACCTGCAAAAAGCACGCGTCGTCTGCGTCGCTGGTAACTCGATCGAATCCCCGCGCTTGCTGTTGAACTCGGCATCGACGATGTTCCCGAATGGTCTGGCGAACTCTTCCGGTCAGGTCGGCAAGAACTACATGCGTCACATGACCGGTTCGGTCTATGCCATCTTTGAAAATCCTGTCCACATGTACCGCGGCACCACCATGGCGGGCATCATTCAGGATGAATCGCGTCATGACACGAGCCGTGGTTTCGTCGGCGGCTACGAAATGGAAACGCTTTCATTGGGTGTTCCTTTCATGGCGGCCTTCCTTGAACCAGGCGGCGGCCGCGTTGCTCCTGGCTGGGGCCGTGACTTCTCGAGCGCGATGGATGCGTATGACAACATGGCAGGTATGTGGCTCGTCGGTGAAGATTTGGCACAGACTTCCAACGCCATCACACTGCACAAAACAGAGAAAGACCAGTTTGGTCTGCCTGTTCCAAACGTACATTTCAGCGATCACAAGAACGACATCGCCATGCGTAACCATGGCTTCAAGCAGGCCAAGGCCTTGTACGAATCCATCGGTGCCAAGCGCGTGATCTTCACACCGCCTTATCCTTCGACGCACAATCTCGGTACCAACCGTATGAGTGAAAAAGCGAATGACGGCGTGGTCAACAAGCACGGCCAGACGCACGACATCAAGAACCTGTTCGTCTCTGACGGCAGTCAGTTCACCAGTGGTGCAGCTGAGAACCCGACACTGACGATCGTGGCTCTGGCCATCCGTCAGGCCGAGTACATCGCCAACGCAATGTCACGTAAGGAGCTGTAATGAAAGCAGCATGGTCCACACCGGCCGTGCTGGCTGCTGCCCTGTTGTTTGGGGCAGCAGCAGGTACAGCAAAGGCCGAATCTGTCGGTGAAAAATCATTCAAACAGCAGTGCGCCGCTTGTCACGCCGTGGCAAAAGACGCGCCTATCGGTGCGGGCCCTTCTCTTGCCGGTATCGTCGGGAAAGACGCTGGCATCATGGAGGGTTACCGGTATTCAGCCGAATTCAAAAAAGGGCTCGAGGGACAAAAGTGGACGCCAGAATTGTTGGATGCCTGGCTCGCCGATCCGCAAAATATCGCGCCCGGAACGTACATGATGTACAAGCAAACTGATGCCTCAGTTCGCAAGGCCATCATCGAGTATCTGAAGACCGTCAAGTAATTCAGACTGCATGAACTTTCAACGGATGCTTAGGTGCATCCGTTTATTTTTTGGGGAAATCCATGTGCGATATCTACACCAGCGCTGATCCCATTCATTACGAGCAGCGCACGCGTTCCATGCGGATTCGTGGTGTTGTCACCAGCATACGGCTGGAAAATCTTTGCTGGGATATTCTTGCCCGCATCGCCTCCAAAGATCAGATGACCACCAATCAGCTCATCAGCAAACTCTATGATGAGATCATCGAACGTCAGGGACGCGTCGATAATCTCTCTTCCTTCCTGCGCGTATCTTGCATGCGCTATCTGTCGTATGTCGCCGAGCAGCAAGAAAAAGATCATCTGATGATGAAGCAGAGCGCGCTGGCTGATGCCGGCCAAGTACGCGCGCTACCGCACCGGGTGCAGCTGAAGGCTGCAGTCGGTCAGTCTGGCTGATGACAACACTTACACACCTCTGCTTACAGTTTTGCGTTTCGGTCAGCGCATCTTCAATAAGGTCTTCTTTTCAAACATAATAATCGCTGGACTACTCTGATGAAGAGATGTCTAGCCTTTCGATTTTCTCTTGTTCCTTTAAGTTGGAGGGTGGATTCTGTATTGCAGATGGCTGATTCTGCGTTTTATAAGACTGGCTCTGTGTTTTTGAGGGCTGTTCTGATGAAGAGATGTCTAGCCTTTCGATTGTCTCTTGTTCCTTTATGTTGGCGGGTG